>JABDGY010000057.1 GCA_013285805.1 Bacteroidota bacterium
GCCAAAAAGGCCCTGCCGCCGATTTGGTTAATGATGAAAAGCCCGATATATTATCTCCGTTATTGCTTTTCATATAACTCATATCTTATTAGTCCAACGCTTAACTTATTATAACCGGGTGGAGCAGTCGCGGGTATTTTGGTGTCGACAAGAAAATATTTATAGTCCACATCAGAGTCGAGGCTGATATTAAAATACCTCATTAAATAGCATTGCAGGCTCCATTCGTTCCATGTATTGCGGGCCACGGTCATCGCTGAATATTTAGGCACAATTTTACCTATGGTATAAATATCATGCAATTCATCTTTATCACGGCTTACTTTTCCAACTTGCAAAATGCTGAACACAAAGGCAAAAATAAATGCCGTTATAGTTATCAGCCTGAAAACTTTGAATCCATTACCGGTAATATTAATAGCAGAAATTGGCTTTGCAAGTAACGGTGCAATAATAAGGCCTATACCCACACTAAGGAAAGGGAAGGCAGGAACAAGATAAAATCCTCTTTGCACCATAGTTAACATTAATGGTATCGCGCCTGCCAAGCCTGTCAGAATAAAAAATAAAGCAATTGAATTATCATTTTCTTTCCACACTGCTTTGGCTTTTTTAATTCCTGTAATCAATACTACTACCGCAAGAAAAATCAATACAGGTAGCAATTCAGAAAACAAATCGCCGATAATATGAAATCTTGACGTGACTGTAGGGTCATCATTTACACGGTCAGTCAATCTTTTAAAATACATTAAAAGGCTTTCCCTGCTGTCCTGCATCATCAATAAAAACCCATAAAGTATTAAAGGTGCTGCCACCATGGCTACTGTCGCGGCAATCATTTTACCTGCAGATATTTTTTGGGTTACAAGCCAGTAAATAAATGGCATGGAAAGTGTAAACAAACCCGGCATACCCTTGCTGAACGAAGCTAAAAAAACAAACAACCCAGAAAGTACAAATTGATATAGTTTGAATTTCTCTGAACGCAGGGCCTTGAATGCAAATAACCCAGAGGCAAGTGTAAAAAACCCCATGGTATTTTCATGCATATTATTGGAATATGACCAGAAGCAAACAGGTACAGTAATCCATAAAATAATCGGTAGCCAGCCCATCTTTTTAGTTTCATCTTTACATGACTCTTTCCATAATAGATTAATAAGATACGTAGTCAAGCACATTGTAAGGAAAGTATAAAACCTTTCAGTATACATACTATCGCCTAATACTTTAAAGAATAAAGCCTGTAGGCCGAACACCAATGGGGGTTGCTCGTGGAATGAAGACATATTGTACATATTCTTCAAGCTGAATTGGGGAAACCAGAAAGAGCCTATACCCTGGCTGAGATTATGTGAAACACAGGTATATTGCTCAGCGTCCATAAACATACCATCCTGCAATAATATGGGAAGCGTAAGGCCTATCAGCAATATAAATGCCAAGAACCAGAAAGGAAAATAAAGCCCTGTAATTTTATATGACATACTTGACGAGGTCGTTCAAATATAGAGTAATGCGGCCACAGAAACGCCAGTGTATCTAAAATATTACATTTGTAACCATAGCTTTATCCTATGACAAATCCCGGCAGCGAGAGCATTCTTTTTATTGATATTGAAACTGCGCCACAGTTTGCCTCATTTGAAGAAGTGCCGCAGGCAGTCCAACACCTTTGGGAAGAAAAAGTTACCCGCCAACGAATAATAAAGGAAGGAGAAACAATCCCTGAATCGTATGGCAAAGCAGGGCTGTTTGCTGAATTCGGTAAAATAATCTGCATTGTGACGGGCTTTTTTGAAAAAGATACTTTTCAATTACGCGCTTTTTACGGTGATGATGAACAGAAACTTTTAATTGATTTCTCGAAATTCCTTGAACAGTTTACTCAATTCCGAAAGGGTATAGTACAGCTTTGCGCCCATAATGGCAAAGAGTTCGACTATCCTTACATAGCCCGCCGCATGCTTATAAAGAAGGTTGCTATCCCTTCTATACTCGATAATTCAGGTAAAAAGCCATGGGAGGTATCGCTTATAGACACATTAGAGCTATGGAAATTTGGCGATTACAAAGCTTTTACGTCTCTCAACCTGTTAGCAAACATATTCGGACTTCCCAGCCCTAAGCAGGAACTTGACGGCAGCAAAGTGGGCGTCACCTATTGGCAGAAACGCGATATAGAGGCCATTGCTAAATATTGCCGTGCCGATGTGGTAACCTTAGCTAACGTATATTTATGCCTTAAAGGAAAAGAACCTTTTAATGAAGATATAGTAGTATACAAACCATGATAAAAGTTGAAAACATTACCAAAAGCTATGGCAAAACACAGGCTGTAAAGGGAATCAGTTTCTCAATACCGACCGGTGAATGCTATGGCTTGCTTGGCCCGAACGGAGCCGGTAAAAGCACTACCATCAATATGCTTAGTATGTTATTTCAGCCCGATTCGGGACAGATAACTATTAATGGCATGGACATCAGGACATCTACAGCCGATATTAAAAGAATATTGGGTGTGGTGCCCCAGGAAATAGCCTTGTATGAAAAATTTACAGCCTGGGATAATCTCCTTTTCTGGGGAGGAATATATGGCGTAAGCGGAAAAGAACTTCACACCAAGGCAGAAGAATTACTGAAATGGGTCGGGCTGTTCGACCGACGGAAAGACGCTGTAAAGGATTATTCAGGTGGAATGAAAAGACGCGTGAACATGGCCTGCTCCCTCCTCCATTCGCCTAAAGTGCTTTTATTAGATGAACCAACCGTTGGCGTAGACCCGCAAAGCCGCAACCTTATTTTTGAGCTTATACACCAGCTTAATAAAGACGGTATGACCATTATATATACCACCCATTACATGGAAGAGGCTGAAAAGCTTTGCAGGCGGGTAGGTATTATTGACAGTGGCCTTATTATAGCGCAGGGCACATTAGATGAATTAAAATTGCAAAGCAAGGTTAATGACATGATAGTGATTGACTGCGCCCATACACCCGATGAAAAGTTCCTTGCCGGTAAATTAGGCATTGATGTATCGGTGCATGAAAATACAGCCACCATACTATCATCTGACTCAAAAAAAGACCTTTCAAAAATTGTGAACACATGCACTGAAGCCGGTTATGAAATAAACCGTATAGATATACAGAAAGCCAACCTGGAAAGTGTATTTCTGAAAATGACCGGTAAACAATTACGCGACTAAAAAAAATTACAACTATGTTTCAAATATTACGGAAAGAACTTAAAGCCCTGGTTAAAGACAGGCGCGCCATGATGCTGGGGTTATTAATGCCCATCATCCTTATATCTGTCTTCTCGCTTGCATTTGGAGGTATGGGTAAAGAATCGGATAATAAGACTGACTTGCTTGTTAGTGATGAAGACAATAGCACAACTTCAAAAAATGTACTACAAGGGCTTGACTCTGTTAAAGCGTTAGCCATTACGCGCATGCCCTCGGATTCAGCCATTGATTTTGTAAAAAAAGGTAAGTTTTCAGCCGTACTTATTCTGCATAAAGGGTTCAGCGATTCCGTTAAGAATTTACGGCACCTGCCCTGGGAGCTAAAGTACGATGCCGCCCAATCTATTCAAATGCAAATGATGATGCAGTATATTGCCAGTAGCCTATTTGGCAATGTTGGTAAAACTATGACCGAACGCATGGTAATGAAACGAACTCAATCACAATTTGCCGGAATGGACAGCATGACACAACTGATTGCCATGGCACAGGTGAAGAAGAGCATGGAATCAAATTCAGGCGCTATAGATGACATGCAAAAGAATGTCATGAAGATTCAAAGCTCACCGGTTGAAAAGCAACAGGATAATGCAGGAATTGTTCAGGCTGTTGCGGGTACTGCCGTTATGATGCTTATGTTTAGCCTTACTGCTATGGGTGGCCGGTTGCTGGAGGAAAAAGAAAATGGGACATTAAAGAGATTACTTTGCTCGCCCCTCACAACGGGCGGAATACTATCAGGAAAAATGATGGCATCGATAAGTTTTGCGGTAATACAATTGCTGATAATGTTTTCATTTTCATCAACTGTCTTTGGCCTTGTATTAGTACCAAAACTGGCCGCAGTACTTCTACTCATTATCGCTACCGCATTTGCCTGCTCAAGTTTTGGCATGTTCCTGGCGGCAATAGTAAAAAGCAGGGACCAGCTTCAAAGCCTTAGCACATTAGCTATACTCAGTATGTCGGTAATAGGCGGCAGTATGGTGCCCAGTTTCCTTATGCCCAGCTGGATGCAAAGCGTAGGGCATGTATCTATCAATTACTGGTCAATACAAGGGTTCTTCGATATTTTCCAGAGACAACTCCCTATAACGGACCCTGTATTTCTTGAAAAAGTTGGTGTACTGATTTTATTCGGACTGGTGCTTTCTACAGCAGCCTTCCGTCTGTTCAGGAAAAATGTGATGTCAATGGCTTAAATCAGTGGGTAATTGTAACAGGGGCCTTGCCACTTGCCGGATGATAGTTACCAACACCCTCTTTAAGGAATTGCAGGTACACATCTTTATCGGGGGTATATCCCCTGGGCGCAACAAGGTCTTTTCCATCCTGGTCCACAACTGCGTAAAAAGGCATAGCAACGGTACCAAACCTATTGGCTTCAAAATCGCTCCATTTATCGCCCCATGTTTCTACTTTGTCTCCACCCTTCGATGTGTATTTCAAACTGGCAGGCAATTCATGCCTGTCATCGGCATATAGAGATACCAGCACCACATCGTTTTTCAATATTTTAAGCACCTCGGCATCGGGCCATACATCCTGCTCTTCATTACGGCAATTAACGCAATTAAAGCCTGTAAAATCAATCATTACGGGTTTATTTACCGTGCGCGCGTACGCCATTGCTGAATCGTAATCGTGAAAGCAATTAATACCCAGGGGGCAATCCATTTTCTGCTCGGTACTAGTATTGGCAACACCATTCGTGTTTGAGCTATTGCCTGCCCCACCACTGTTTGCCATACCAAGCGACCAATGCTCGCTATTGGAATCAGGGGGAGGAAAACCCCCAATAAGTTTTAAAGGAGCACCAAATAAACCAGGAATTAAATACATAACAAAGCCAAATGCTATTACAGCAAACATTAACCTTGCCACGCTAACATGCTTAATATCCGAATCGTGATGAAATTTGAGCTTGCCCAGCAGGTAGAAACCCATTACAGCAAACAGCACTATCCACAAAGCAATAAATACTTCGCGTTTTAAAATACCTACGGGAGCGTTTGTGCTCCAATGCAACCACTTTATATGGAACCCTATTAAGTCAGCGTTCGACAGGAATTTTAACGAAAAAGCCAATTCCAGTAACCCCATTACAACTTTTACGCTATTTAACCATCCGCCGGACTGGGGCAGCGAATTAAGCCACCCGGGAAATGCCGCAAAAAGGGCAAAAGGCAAGGCCAGCGCTAAAGAAAATCCGAGCATGCCAATAGTTAGGCTCCAGTAATTACCCGATTGCGAAGCGCCCACCAGTAATGAGCCTACAATCGGCGCAGTACATGAAAAAGAAACTATACAAAGGGTAAGCGCCATAAAGAATATTCCAACCAGTCCGCCCCTGTCAGAGGCGCTATCGGTTTTATTAACCCACGACGAAGGCAGAACCAATTCAAAAGCCCCCAGTAGTGAAAAACCAAAAATTACGAATATGGAAAAGAATACCAGGTTTACCCATTCATTGCTGGCTATGTTCTTTAGCGCATCGCGGCCAAAAACAGCGGTTATAATTAAACCCAACAGCACATATATCAGTATTATGCAACTGGCATATATAAAGGCGTTCCGCTTGCCCTTCTTTTTATTGGTGCTGCGTTTGGTAAAAAAACTTACGGTAAGCGGTAGCATAGGAAACACGCAGGGGGTAATTAATGCAAGAAGCCCTCCGCCAAAACCCGCAAAGAAAATAGCCCAGAAGCCACCGTGCGAAGGTTTTTCCACTTTGGGTATGGTAAAGGAAAAATCGACCTGTGTGGGGCGCAAGCACATAGAATCGTTGCATGTCTGGTAATAGAGATTGCCCTTTAGGGTGAATCCCGCATAATTGCGCACAATTATTTTCTGGTTGAATAAGGCACTGCCTTCAAAGTATATAACGGTATCGCCAAAAGCCTTTTCATACTTATGTTCCGCATTGCCTACTTCAGCTGTCTTTCCATCAAGTACGTAGTTTTTCGACGAATCATACGTAAATTGAAGTGGCACAGGGCCGGGGCCGGTAAATTGTGAATAAACGTGCCAGCCCTTATCAATGGTTACATTGCAGGAAATGGTATACTCAGAATCGTTAAGCTGTTTTTGTGAGAATGTCCATTTTATCGGTTTAGCCTCATCGCCTCTTGCACAACCTGACACTAATACCAATAAAAAGGTTAGACCCTTTATAAAATACTGTTTCATAAAATTCTATAGTCTTATTTCGTGAATACGCTTGATAGGAATTGTAATGCCATGCTTAAGAACCACCCTCTCTTTAGTAACGGCCCAAACAGTTGTTTCCACCTGTTTCAGGCCATCGTTATCCTCAAACATTATCTTTATCTTAACATGGTCGTTATTGCCGAGCTGGCTGGCACGCTCCAATTCATAATTGCGTCTTTGTATGTCTTCTGAGGATATAAGAACCTCAATTTCAGGAAAATGCAGTTCACCTACTCTTTCCTTTTCAATAATAACAGGCCTTTTAATCGTATCCATATTTCAATTGCTGTTTACTATATTACAAATGTATAATTTTTTTGTGGCAGAACCAATTTTATACCTATCATCAATTCGGTGACCTATAACCCAGGCTATTTCTTTGCCCGAAACCAATACATATATGCTTTCTTTATCGGCCAAAGAAATCTTGGAATCAATAAGGAAATCGCTCACTTTCTTGGGTTTATTCATTCCCAGGGGGTAAAACTTGTCCCCTTGCTCCCATTTTCTGATTGTTAAAGGGAATTTGAGCCGCCCGTAATCAAGGCAACCTACCGATGAAGGATGAAATGGCTTATACCCGGAAGGTTTATCTTTTACAGCTATTTCAAGATGCAGTACCCCATTTTTTATAACCGAATCGTCTTTTGCAATTGAATATTCTTTAAAAGCCTCTGATGACGGAAGTTTCTCCAATATAAAATACCGGCGGTCCTTAGTTATTCTGTATGCCGATGATAGAAAGACCTTACCCGCTTGCCCATTTAAAGCAGCACACATCTCCTCTACCTGGGTATGATTGAATCCATATTTTTTAAGGTATTCATAGAGATAAACATGAGGTAACTCCAGTTTGCGTAAGCCGTTGAGCGAAATATGGGTTTTATCATCAGCCGATGCAATAATCTTCCCCATCTTCTCCTCTATTGCCTTCCTGTATAACAGTTCTGTCTCTCTCAGGTTATTTATAGTGTGCCTTATGGCCTTAGAAGCATCGGGTGCAATTTCTTTCAATAAAGGAATAAGATGATGGCGTATTTTATTCCGTTCATACTTATCAGTTGCATTGCTGCTATCCTCTCTCCACTTTATTTTTTCCTTTTTTGCGTAGTCTTCTATCTCCTTGCGTGTAAAAGGCAATAACGGCCTTATTATATTCTCATGGGTTGAAGCAATGCCGTGCAAGCCTGCAATGCCCGTACCCCTAAGCAGGTTTATAAAAAAAGTTTCAATGGCATCGTCGGCATTATGGGCAATAACTATATAGTCGAAACCATTCTTCTCAGCGCTTTCCTTAAGCCATTCATACCTAAGGTCGCGCGCTGCCATTTGCACCGATAATTTATGATTAGCGGCATGGTCAAGGGTGTCGAAATGTTTTACCTGAAAAGGAACATCATATTTATCAGCCAGCGCTTTTACAAAAGCCTCATCTCCGTCCGACTCATCTCCTCTTAGTTGAAAATTGCAATGCGCAATTGCAAACACGTATTTCGATTTGCCGAAAAGCTCGGCCATTACCACAGAATCAATTCCCCCGCTTACCGCGAGTAAAAACTTTTTTTCCTCGGGTTTGCCTGTAATTGACCTAATCTCTTTCTGAAATTGAACCAGCATATTGCAACAAATGTAGTATAGAAAACTACATAATTATACTTGCAAGGTGACAATGTATAATGGCTACTTCCTCTATAGGAATTGAGGCAAAGCGGCTATCCAGCTTTATTTTTTGCAGCTCTTCTATATTGCCTTTAACATCGGTTTCTTTGGTTATAGGAATATTCAATTGGGCATATAATTTCCTGAAATCGGTTATGCGCCAACGGTTCTGGGGCTGTATGGAATTATCTATGCGCTTCCATTGCTTATCGGAGAATTGCAGGAAATTGAACACATTAATGGTTTTATCGAAATGCGCAAAATGGTCCGACATATCAATAGCATGCGACATTACCCCGCCCGGTTTAATAATTCTTTTAAATTCCTTCAATATTCCTTCAAGCACCTGTGGGTAAACATGTTCAAAGGTGTTGTTGGAAGTAATTAAATCGAATTGCGCTGCAGGGAAACCGGTATTTCTTGCATCTGTTATTGAATACTTAATATGAAGTTTTTTCAACGCATCACTCAACTCAATCTTATCATATTCCTTATATAACTCTCTCAATTCATTTAGCCTGGCAGCATCTACCCTTAAATATGAATTGAGCTTGCCATTAGTGTCTAGGTCCATAAAACGGGTTAACGTAGTTTTTAATGACTCCTTATTGAGCAATGCCGATATATCAATGGTATAAATATTCTCAGCACCACTCAAAAACAGGCTTATGGGAACAACCGGGTACCAACCCGTACCCAATTCCAATGTATTACCCATCGTTTTGTTGGCCGACAGGCTTACGTAAGTATCAACATGGGTTTTGGCGTGGGTAAGGCGGTCGAAAAAGTATGCATCGGTAAGGTAAACGCCCTTAGTAACATACTTCTGGAAAAGGTAATTAATACTATGCCCACCCGGTAAAAACGATATTGTCTTTTGTACTATAGCCTTAAGCACCCATTTCTTCATGCGCTAAAAGTAGGTAGATTTTCCGCTTTGTACTATCGGAAACCTGAAAAACTACTCAATTATGAGTTTCCCGTTTGCAACAAAATTCCCTTTTTCAGAAGTAATGCGATAGAAGTAAATACCTGTGGGTTGGCCCTTAAGGTCAAGCGTAAAGCGGGGAGCGGAGAAAGAGTGCTGACAAAGCCTTTCTCCTAATAGATTGTATACTTCTATTGTTCCCAATTCGTCCCAACGGGATACATTCGGATAATTTTTAATTCCTAATTCGTAATTAAAAATCCCGTCGCTCGGATTTGGATAAACCCTTACCTCATTTGCTGTTACTGGTAATTCATTTACATTGTTTATGATGCTGCTATCTACATATTTAAAAATTACTCCGTCAGAATGTGCACCTTCATCCTGAGTCAACCCATACAGTGCATTATTCACTAAAATAAGAGAACCGCATGGAATTGTTCCACTAGCAACGACAAAATTATGCAGTACAGTATCATTGGTTCCATCAGTTTTAATTCTAAATAAGACACCTGAATTACTTGTTCCCCCCGCAGTGGTCATCCCATATAAATAGGACCCATATAAAAGCACTGAGCCATAGGCAGCCTGTCCATCGGTATAGTTAAAATTATGTAATACAGTGTCTCCAGTTCCATCAGGCTTTATTCTGAAAATAACTCCCCAATTACCCGTGCCTCCATGAAGGGTCATTCCATATAAATATTTTCCGTCGGAAATTAACGGGCCACCATGGCTATCTAATCCATTTGTACCGTTAAAATCAAGCAGGTTAGTATCACCTGTTCCATCAGGCTTCATTCTGAAAATTACACCATAGTTATGACTTCCACCCAGCAGGCTCATTCCATACAAATAAGTTCCATCATAATAAAGCGCACCTTGTGGTTGCTTCCCATCCGTACTGTCAAAATCATGAATATCAGAATAGGCTGTTCCATCCGGCTTTATGCGAAATGTAATCCCTTCCCCATGTTTTCCTCCATACCAGGTTGTACCGTACAAATAAGTTCCATCTGAAATCAATGCCTCATATTCTGGCCACCTTCCATTAATGCTGTCAAAGTAATGTAACACCGTATCGTCTGTTCCATCAGGCTTTATTCTGAATATTACCCCGTTCTCCTTTATGCCTCCACGCTGTGTTACTCCATAAATGTAGCTTCCGTCAGAGAAAAGTGTACCCAGAGGCGTCATTCCATCTAAACTATCAAAATTATGCAAATTGGTGTCACCTGTTCCATCAGGTTTTACTCTG
>JABDGY010000058.1 GCA_013285805.1 Bacteroidota bacterium
GACACTGTGAAAGTACCAACCTTGGTATAACAATGTGACGGGTTCTGGGATGCAGAACCGGCAGTACTATCACCGAAAGACCATGACCATGAAGTAATTGAACTTCCCCATGTAGTAACTATCGTACTCAAATCAGTAAAGTTTACGCACAAAGGCGCACATCCACGCAACGTATCGGCTTTCAAGCCGGGCACGGGGTTAGGATAAACGGTTATTGTATTCTTGGTAGAATCAACACAACCGTTAACAGAGGTCACCACTTCGGTAACTGTATATTGTCCCGCAGTTCCATATAAATGGGTAGGGTCAGTAAGCGTAGATGTTCCACCGTCACCAAAGTTCCAGGCCCATGCTGTAGCCCCTGTAGATGCATCGGTAAATTGCGTTGGCGTTCCATCGCAAGGTGATGTTTCGGTAAACGCAGCTACTGGTAATGGATAAACTGTAACCGGTATTTTAATTGTAGAATCGCAGCCAAGGCTTGATGCTACAGTCAACGACACCGTATATGTGCCTGCTGCTGCATAGGTATAGGTAGGGTTCTGGGCTATTGATGTTCCTTTACCATCACCAAAGTTCCAGTTATAAGTATTAATTACACCGCCACAACCAATTGTAGAGCCGTCGGTAAACGTGGTAGCTAAGCCTACGCATACTGAAGTAGCCGTAAAGTTAGGAACCGGGACTGGGTTAACAGTAACTGTAATAGTTGTATCATGTGTACAACTGGCAGAAGTTGTTACAGTAAGCAGAACATTAAAGGTACCGCATGTTGAATAAACGTGAGTAGGGTTCTGAACTGTAGATGTATTATTGGCACCCGATCCAGGGTCACCAAAATTCCATGCCCAACCACTAACTGCTCCTGTTTTTACTGTAGATAAGTCGGTAAATACAGTAGGATGGCCCTGGCACACCTGTGTGGCCGAAAAATCAGCAACAGGATTTGGGTTAACTACCGCAGTTGACTTAACTGTATCAAAACAACCCGATGCAGAAGTAAGTACCACATACACATTGAAAGTATTTGCAGTGGTATATGTATATGTCGGGTTTTGTACTGTTGATGTGCCGACACCATCTCCAAAATTCCAGTTATAGGTTCCTCCCACTAAAGCAGGATTCACGCTAAAACTGGTTGCGCTTCCGAGACAAACGGGGCCATCGGTTATTGTTCCCGTTGGAGAAGGATTAACAGTAACAGGGACAGTCACGCTGTCTTTACAACCATTTGCAGATGTAACTACCAGTTTCGCATTGAATGAACCAGCGGTACCATATGTATATGTTGGGTTTAGCAAAGTAGATGTTCCTACACCATCACCGAATGTCCACAGGTAAGTTGCACCACCTGTAGATGTATTGGTAAATGTTGTTGCTGTGCCCTGACACACCGTTGTAGCTGTAAATGCTGCTACAGGTGGCGGGTTAACAACCACGTTTTCAGTTATACTGTCGGTACAACCGGCACCACTTGAAACAACCAGTTTCACAACGAATGTTCCTGCTGTTCCGTATGTATGAGTAGGGTCCTGAACGGCAGAAGTTCCGCCATCACCAAAGTTCCATGCCCATGTTGTAGGATGACCTTTCGATGTATCAGTAAATGATGTAGGCTGGCCAAGACAAACAGGGCCCGAAACAAAACCTGCAACAGGGTCAGGTACAATAACCACTGGTAATGTTACACTATTCTGACAACCATTGTTGGAAGTAGCCGTTAGAATAACGCTGAAATGGCCTGTATCAGAGAATACGTGTGTAGGGTCCTGCACGGTAGACGTATTATTGGGGCCTGATGTCGGATCGCCGAAATTCCACGCCCAACCTGTAACTGTACCGCCGCAATTAATTGTTGACAAGTCAGTTAAGACTGTATTTGATCCCTGGCAAACAGGGGCAGCAGTGAAATTAGGTGTGGGCAAAGGATTTACTGTCACCGAGTCTTTTACGGTATCCGCACAAGTTCCATTCTTAGCAATTAGCGTAACAAGATACTTACCGCATGTACTATATGTGTGCGTAGGACTTGTTAATTTAGATGAATCATTGGGCCCTGATAATGGCTCCCCGAAATTCCACTTATAACCGGTAGCCCCTCCTGTAGATGTATTAGTAAACGTAGTAGGATTATTCAGGCAGACGGGCGCCGATGTAAATGACGCGATTGGCCCTGGGTTGACGACGACATTAATCGTAGTATCTGCACTGCAACTATCATTAAATGCTGTTAACTTAACTACGTAAGTACCCGATGTTGGATATGTATGAGTTGGGTTTGTTAATTTACTGCTATCGGCAGGCCCTGAACCCGGATCACCGAAATTCCAGTCATATGTAGTACCTGCAGCCGGAGCGGAAAGGTTGGTAAAGTTTGTTGGATTGCCCGCACAAACTGTATCCGACTTGAAACTTGCCAATATAGAACCAGTTGAACTAATTATAGTAGTATCCAGTGTGTCGGCACACAGAGCACCGATATAACTCTTTATAATTACGGTATATTTACCAGCGCAGCCACAGGTAATTGTCTGGGCTGTAGGAGAACCTATAATGCAAGGCCCGGTCCATGCATATGAAGCACCACCAGCGGGTGCTGTAAGTGTAATAGGGTTCTTACAAATTGCAGGAGCCGAAGTAATAATACCCAGCGGGGCACATTTGGCACAGAAATATCCATAACCGAAGTGGCCGCCTAATGCGCAATCTGATGTTACCACCCTGATAGTTACGCACTGTCCAAGATACTTCTTTAATGGCACAAATACAGTTGTCCACGGGCGCACATAACATGAATCTCCATCAGCTGCATAATAAACACCCTTGAAATTTCCCTGGGCCGAGGCCGAATCTGCCGTTACATTATAGTTACCACAGAAAGGTATAAGGTTACCATTCTGGTCGAACATATCAACCTGAAAATATGGCTGCTGGAAGTGTGTATGTGAACCTCCAGGGCTTTCAAGAACCACGGCATAATAGTATGTAAAATCGCAATTTGCCTTTGTCACTGTGAAAGACTGTTCAAGGATTCCCACCCCGTAATCCGGGTTATTATAATCGCCTATTTCAACTGCATTAGGGCTTCCGCTTAACAACGGGCACGTTTGGGAAAGAAAGCCAGGAATACCTGCTGCTGCACAAACTGGGTCAGGAGTAGCCGTTGTAATTTGTAGCTGGGGTAAACCTGTAGTTGGGTAAACAGCTGCAGTAGTCACGGCACCTAATATACCTGTACATGTAGGGGTAGCATAACTAAAACCTGAAGAACTTGAAGTATTATTTGAATAACATCCCATCCAACCAGCTAATGTACCACTTGCAAAGTCCATATTATCGCAACCCGGGTTACATGCACCGGGCCATGGAGGGCTTATAGCCGCTTCGGCACTGTGCACCGTGCGATTAATAGCTGGTATTTTCAAATACTGGTCATAAAACTTAGCATACTTTGCTACTGTTAAATTTACATACGCAACAGTATTAGTTGTATTAATACTGTCGTCTTCAATGTTCTTAAACAATTGCCCTTTATCCCACATTATAGTTTCAATATAATATGCTTTAAAAGCAACCATATCGGGCTTGCTTATACCCTTGGTAGCTGCAAGGTTGCTGGCAACCTGCTTACAAATACTTATTACAGTGTTTTCTGTCTCCTCAGGGTCTTTTGCACTTTGTGCGTAAGAACTAACTGAGGTAGTAAATAACATACTACATAAAGCAATGCCTGCTTTTACTGCTAGTTTTGTTAACTGATTTTTCATACTCTTTTTTTTTAAATTGTTAAAGCAACCCTACCGGGTTAAGGTTACTCTTCCTATATAACTATGTTGTTGTCTGTGAACGTCCGTAACATTTATTAAATACACGTAAGTATCTTCTTCTGCTTTATTCCCATTTACTGAACCATCCCATGGTTTGGTAATATCTGTGGTATGGTAAAGCTGGCCACCCCACCTGTCAAAAATGTACATTTCAAAACTCATTATGTAATCTCCCTTAGGGCCAAAAACATCATTTAGTCCATCTCCGTTAGGGGTAAAGGCGTTAGGAATATAAAAAGTATATAGTGACTGAACATCTACACACTGAATAGTTGTATCAACACAACCGTGCGTATTGGTAACAGCTAACCGAGTACAATACAAACCAGTATCCTTAAATGTATACGTTGGGTCTTGCAAATTCGAGGTTGAACCGTCTTCAGCAAACAGCCATGAATAGCTTATAATACTGTCGCCGGGAGAAACTGAATTACTTGTGAAGCTAACAACTGGCTCCATAATTGTAACCATAGTAGGCTGGTAAGTGAATAACGCCTGCGGCTTATTATACACGCTAATCATTTTCGCTATGGTAGAAGTGGCATTGCAACCACTGTCTGACGATACTATTAGCGTAACATTATATGTTCCACCCAATTTATAGCAATAGTTAGGGTTCTGTACGGTTGACGTTCCCCCGTCGCCAAAACTCCATTGCCATCCATTGTCCTTATATGGAGCAACAATAGAACTGGCATCGGTAAAGGTGACACACAGTGGGGCGCAACCCGCTAAGGTATCGGCAGAGAAAGCAATAACCGGTGAAGGGAATACATTAACAACTTCTTTAACAGAATCAATACAACCGGATGAATTAATAACCGTAAGCGCTACATTATATGCGCCCGGGGCTAAATAAGTATGGGCCGGATTTTGGGTGGTAGATGTTCCCCCATCTCCAAAATTCCACGACCAGTTAGTAATGGTTCCTGTCGGAGTAGATTTATCTGTAAACTGCGTCGTGGACCCTATACAAGCCTTTGTATTAATAAATGCAGGTAAAGGAGGTGCTTCCACACTTACTTTCAATTTCATAGTAGAATCGCATCCAAAGGAACTGGTTACGGTAAGGGTAACATTATAGCTACCGGCAGTAAGATAAAGATGCGCAGGGTTCTGTATAGTTGATGTTCCTCCGTCTCCAAAATTCCACGACCAGTTAGTAATAGTTCCTCCTCCGAGAGTAGTAGAGGCATCCGCAAATTTTGTAGAATCGTTTAAACAGACTGCATTAGCACTAAAATTGGCCACGGGTGTTGTAACCGTGACGACCTGCGTGATACTATCTTTGCCGCAAGCCCCGGAAACATTAAGTTTCACTGTATATATTCCTGTTGACGTAAATATGTGTGAAGGATTTTGGAGGATAGAAGTATTCTTGGCACCGGATGCAGGATCCCCAAAATTCCAATTCCATGCACTTGGACCACCCGTTGATGCATCTTTGAAAAGTGTAGTTTTATCTAAACATACGGAATCGGGTATAACGTTGAAAGCAGCGACAGGGGGCACACCCGGGCCTATGGTTATGCTAATGGAATCTTCAGCCTCGCAGAAATTAGGATTATTATATGCGTATAATATTATAGAGTATGTACCCGGACCAGGGAAAGTATAGGACGCTGATGCGGATGAAACAGAAAAATAAGAAGCTATAAGAGTTCCACTACTGTTAAATGCTTCCCAATCATATTCCGCAATATTAGTGCTATCAATGTCAACAAAAGTTAATGAGCTATCCCCGCAGGCATATGGTAAGGTTTTTATTTGTACAGTTGGGCTTGCAGAAATAGTAACCACCTGGGTAGTAGAATCAGGGCAATGTGTTCCGATAGTTTTTAACGTAACTGTATATGTACCTGTGGTGGCATACAAGTGAGATGGGAAAGTAGATGTGGTATTAGTATCATTGACGCCTGAAGCAGGGTCGCCGAAATTCCATTCATATCCTGTTGTAGGTACAGTAATCATAAAGAAACTCGCGGGCGTGCCCGAACAGCCCCCGAAAGCATCGAATGTAGGGGCACTGGAACTATCTACAATCACCTTAACAGTAGTATCATTACCACAACCATTTATGTTTTCATGAAGTGTTACAAGATAAGTGCCACCCTGGGTAAAAGTCCATGTGGGTGAAGTAGTAGAATCTTCATATTTCCCGTTATTGTAAAAATCCCAATAGAACTTAACTCCCGGGCCCGCAAGCGGGTTCGATAAATTTGTAAATGTTGTAGGAAACCCTGCACAAACGGTATCGCTGGTAAAGAAAGGTTTTGGAGGAGGGCCCCCACCCACAACCGGGACATTAATACTTAAAGTATCGCTACAATTAGGTCCAAGCGTACTTGCAACAATAACTGAATAAGTACCTGCACACGAAACGCTAACCGATTGCTGGTTGTTTACCCCTGTTATACAAGGGCCGGTCCAGAAGTAACTGGCTGCACCTGGCGGAGCGGTAAGCGTTATAGTAGGCTGGCCGCAAAAGCCCGGCGAAGATGTTAGAAGAGAAAGTGTATTGCATGAGCAACTTACGTAAGCATAACCGAAATGCGCGCCCAATGAACAATCGGCAGCCTCGAACATGACAGTTACACATTGCCCTGCATATGCGGAAAGCGGAACGAAAACGGTTGTCCAGTTTCTGCAATAACATGTATCTCCACCCGGTGCATAATATACTTTCTGCCACCCGGCCAGGTTTGAGCCGCTATCATATGAATCAACAAAATCAATCCCGCAACCCGGTATGGGGTTACCATGCGGGTCTAATACCTGCATAGAGAACCAGGGTTGCTCGTAATAAGTATGGCTGGCCGGGTTTTCAAGCACCGCAGCCCATTGAATTGTGAGCATTGAATTACCGGCAGGAACTGTGAACTGGTTGGAAATTTCGGCAACCCCTTGCAAAGCCTCAGTACTATCGCCCACCCGGCATGAAAAATTACCAATAGGGGGAGTAACAGGTATGCTTGAACAAACAGGGTCGAGGCCGGCACCGGACATAATAGCTACCTGGTTGGTATTGGTAGTCGGATCTAATGCAGCACGGGTAACCGCGCCCGCAGGGCCACCTGTTAAGGCACTAATGCTGAATGAGCTTGCCAATGAATTATTTGATGCATAAAATGCATTCCACCCGCTAAGGTTTCCGCTACTGAAATCAAGATTATTACAACTGGGATTACAAACGCCTAAAGGAGCATGGGCAAGCCTGTCGTTGCCTTGCTGGTGGGTATACTCGGCTACCGAATTTGGGAATTCAGCTTTCGCTTTTGCATATTGGCGGTAGAGGGGAAGGTATGAATTGGTAAGGTTAATAAAAAACTGCTTTATAGTATTTGCATTAAGCTGATTATGAAATCCTTTTGTAAAAAAGACACCTTTATCTTTAAGGAATTGCGAGTTGGTGTATTTGAGAAATAATTGAAAATCGTTCGCAGTAGTTTTTAACTTTTTTATCATACTACCTTCCCACTGAACTTCATACGTTGCCCACGTTTGCTCAATAGCTTCTCCTTTATTTACAACAGGCTTACCACTTCCGCTACCCGCTGACATAAATAGGGGCGTAATTAACAGCAATAAAAAAAACAGCAAGGTATTTTTTTGCTTCATAATTACTATTTACTCGATAGAAATACTTAAATTCTCTATATCAAAAGTAATCAAGAAAGGTCAAAAAAGCAAAAAAAAACGTAACTTTTTTAAATCCCCCACGTATTAACATGGTTGAGGAGTTCTAATGTCCTCTTTTCCAGGCTATTAGCAGGAGGATTATGAACATATTCCCAGCTTGCAAGTGGAGGCAGGCTCATTAAAATAGACTCTACACGTCCATTAGTGGATAGGCCAAATTTGGTTCCGCGGTCATAAACCAGGTTAAACTCGGCATATCGCCCACGCCTTATTAATTGCCATTTACGGTTGGCTTCATTAAAGGTTATTTTCCTGTTTTTCTCTACCAGCGGCAGGTAACAATTTAAAAAACTCATGCCAACATCCTTTACAAATGCAAACCGCTGCTCTAAATTAATTTCAGTGGTTGCCGATAGCCTGTCAAAAAATATTCCCCCTATTCCACGTGTTTCGTTTCTGTGCTTTATAAAAAAATACTCATCGGCCCATTTTTTAAATTCAGAATAGTAGGTAGGGTTATGCTTATCGCAAGCCTTTTTAAGCTGGGTATGAAAATAATGCGCGTCACCCTCATCTATATAATGAGGGGTTAAATCAATTCCTCCGCCAAACCATTTTAAATGACCTGCTTCAAAGTAACGCACATTCATATGAATAATGGGGACAAACGGATTGTTAGGGTGAATAACGATGGATACACCTGTGGCAAAAAAATCGACTTTCTCTGTTGCAGATAGACCGGCCTCCTTCCTTAAAAACTCAGGACAAGGGCCATAAACAGCAGAAAAATTAACACCGCCCTTTTCGAAAACATCTCCGTTCCTTATAACCCTGGTTCTGCCTCCACCACCCTCCGGCCTTTCCCATAAATCTTCTTCAAAAAGGGCTTTCCCATCGGCTTTCGCCAGGCCATCGCAAATTACATCTTGTAATTCCCCGAAGAATTTTTTCTATTTCTTTTTTATCCGGCATTTTTAAAACTGCTCGTAAAGCGTTCTTAGTTTCTCACGGGTTATTTTGGTTTTCCAATCTTTACCCAGGGCATTTTCCCAAAGGGGAACCATTCCCAACGAAACATCAATCATGGTATTATACTCATCCTCAGAAAGACCCTTGCAGATTCCCTGCGGAATTTCAATATTGTTCTGCTTAACCATCTGCTTAAACTCTTTCACGGCTTCAGGATAATAATCTTGTAATTTATCGAACACTATGCAATTGCCAATTCCGTGTTTAGTTCCAAGTAAAAAGCCAAGGCCATAACTTACAGCATGTGCCACACCTACCTGTGAATATGCAATGCTCATTCCGCCAAGGTATGAAGCCATTATCAGCTTATCATCGCTCTCGGCATCCCATTGTTTTTTATGTAAAAAAACTTCCTGGCACAATTCCAGCGATTTCTCCCCTACTGCCCTGCTAAACGTATTTATAAATGTACCTTGCAAGGATTCAATACAATGTATATAGCAATCCATGCCGGTATAAAAGCGCTGGTTAGCGGGTACATTATGTATAAGTTCCGGGTCAAGTACTATCTGGTTGAAAGGAGTAAAATCGCTATTCATACCCAGTTTGCGGGTAGGCCCCGTAAGTACACATGTGCGCGATACCTCAGCTCCCGTTCCGCTTATGGTTGGAATGCCCACCTTATAAACTCCCGGGTTCTTAACTAAATCCCACCCTTGGTATTCATGGGCTTTACCGGGATTGCCCATCATCAGCGAAACAGCCTTTGCAATATCCATTGTGCTGCCTCCCCCAATACCAATAATGCCGCTCACACTGCCACATTCACTTTTTAAGGTATCTGCAATGGTATCTATATAGCTTGTTTTAGGCTCATCGGTAACATCGGCAAATATCAATACATCATCATTTTCCTGCCCTAAACTACCAGGTAGTGTTTTGCCTTCAAAAAAATGATCGATTATAAAAACCATTGGCCGGCCTGGCTTGCGGTGCGGCCTTATTATATCACTCAGCTGTTTCAGGCTACCACGGCCGAATACCAGATAATCTAACTGCTTAAAATTTCTGAACATTTTTAAACTGTATTATAGTTCTATAAAAACTTTTTGGCTTTCTCTATATCCTCAGGTATATCAATTTCTATACCCATATATTCTGTCATCACCATTTTCATTTTCATTCCATTTTCTAAAAATCTTAAACATTCTACCTTCTCAGCATCTTCTAAAATACCTACCGGTAGCTGAATAAATTTTATCAGCGCTTCTTTCCTGAAGGCATATACCCCTATATGCTCATCATAGGGTGCTTTATGTTCTGGATTACGCGGGTATGGTATAACACTGCGCGAAAAAAACAGTGCATTGAAATCTTTATCTACCGCTACCTTTACGTAGTTGGGATCATCAATTTCCTTTTGACTTTTAAGCACCTGCATTAATGAACCGACATGTATTTCCTTCTGTGCATCCTTTTTGAATACTTCTAATAAATCTGCCAATGGTTGTTTTTTAACAAAAGGTTCATCGCCCTGCACATTCACAATAATATCGGCTTCCATTTCAGCAGCGGCTTCGGCAATACGGTCGGTTCCGCATTCATGTTCTTTTTTACTCAAAATAGCTTTGCCCCCATTATTAACTATTTCATTATAAATAACCGGGCTATCGCACACTACATAAACATCATTGAATAATGATGTGGCTAACGTGGCTTCATACGTTCTGCGTATTACAGATTTACCTTTTAAATCTGCCATTAACTTCGAAGGAAACCTTGTTGCATTTAACCTGGCCGGTATCAATGCTATGCTTACCATACTTTAGCAGTACTGTGTGTTAAAAT
>JABDGY010000059.1 GCA_013285805.1 Bacteroidota bacterium
CGCTGCGCACGGCTTTAATATGGTTGGCGTTCACGTCAATACCTACGCAATGATATTTGGTTTGGTCAACCGTAAGCATTGCGCCCATGCTGCCCAATGTTTCGGCAAGCACCACCGATGCCCCGCCGTGCATAATGCCATATACCTGGTGGGTGCGTTTATCAACCGGCATGGTAGCTTCAAGGTAGTCCTCACCTATCCCGGTAATCTT
Source organism: Bacteroidota bacterium (assembly GCA_013285805.1). Classification (GTDB taxonomy): domain Bacteria; phylum Bacteroidota; class Bacteroidia; order JABEUT01; family JABEUT01; genus JABEUT01. The sequence continues at coordinate 212 of JABDGY010000059.1, forward strand.
TATATCGAGCACTTCCATTATGGTGTTCTTCGCGAATTTGTTCAGTACCTCAAGCGGGTGTATTTGTAATTTGTTTGGCATACATAAATTATTTTGGTCGCCTTTTCTTTGGCGAAATCGATTTGGTTATAATTTCTCCTTTAATGGTTTGTTTCTTTCCTTTCATGCGTACCACTGCATTAGCGTAAGCATACTTAAGCAATTTCTCAATCTTATCTGCAAGGAAATCTTTTTTGTTTGCCACTTTTAAGTACCTGTACTGGCTGCCTTTACCTTCGAGTATTTTATCGTAATCGGGTATATCGGCTCCACGGTAAAACCCGAAGTGCACATACTCCTTACCATAAATGGCAATACTACAAAAGGTATCGCCCAGCTTATCAGATAAAGACCAACCGAACGCAAGTGCATTGTAATTGTCGTAAATAAGTTCATTGGCCGAAGGGTACAAATCCCACACAAATTTGCGTAACCATAAAGCCAGTTCCTTTTCATGTTCTGAAAAAGGCTTCATAAATTTCAGCAGGTCTTTTGAAGGGGCTTTACTCATAATTCAAAAATAAGCGAATTTTCTTCATACTATTTTCATTTTCATTACGTTATTTTACAATAACAAATACGCGCGCAACATGAAACGACTGATGTTATTACTGCTGTTAGGCACCGCCGCAACCACTGCATTCTCTCAATCAGACAAATGTCCCTTTGGCGGTAAAGGCACCAGCCGCAACGACCAATACTCTAAATCTTCGGCAAAGAATGTTAAGCAATCGCAACACGATATGGATAACCAAATGGCCGATTTCCAGAAACCCAAGTACGGGCAAATAGTGAATGCCAAAAGGCCAAAGCCGGTTACAAGGCCTATGCTCTAAGCGCCTTTTCTTATAGTTGTCAGGCATCAGTGGTCAGTCGTCAGTCTTTGTTACCGTTGAATTTCGAATGAAGGCAGGCCATTAAAAATCCTATTTCATAAATCTTAAGTCTTAAATTTATTAGCTACCTTTGGTAGGGCCATTCCGATTCACCATGCGCATAACAGCCTATATATTATTGCTTACAGTCTTTATGGGTTGTAACGCCGATAAAAAGAATGATACAAAGACGGAGGTTTTTCATTTGCCAACTTTATATACACCAACTATAAAAGATACCGTTCATTACTTTGAAACAGATTCTATGGCAGCGAGCGAACCCGTAGTTATGGGCAAGTACAAAACCTCAGATACAATAAATGTAACATATTCAAATAAGCATTTAACGGGGTTCATAGGTGAAAATAGGCTGCGGGTATGCACTGATACTTTAAGCAGCGATGGATTTGAAATTATTCCCGACTATAAGTATTATGTACCATTTAAAGATTATTATCGCTCCTATTTCTATTATTACCCGGTTTATATAGTTAACGAAACTACCTCCAGCAAACTGTTCCAGGGAAAGGATAATTATATGTATGCCATACAAGAGGCACAGGATTCTTTTCATTCGTGGTACCCGGTAGAATGCAGGACCTTTGACTTTTGCGGAAACGGAGTATATGGCTTAAAAGTAGAGCCGCAAGAATTTGTGCTTTGCCTGTTTCCAAAGTATAAGGGACATTATAAAACCCTTATGAGAATACGAATTGTAATAAATGGCAACGTTTATTTATCAGTTCCTTTTAAGGGAGAGATTAATTATGGCCAATTTTATCCAAAACGCGGAATGCAATCATGGCTAAGAGAATACCCGGGCTACGCTATGTCGCAGTTCTATGGAGCTTTACCAAAAGACTTTTATAAATGGGGTAGTAAAGCGACGAACTGAAAACTCAGTTTTCGTATGTTGTTAGAAAATTAATGGTTATGCTGTTCTGTCCCAAACCCTGTCTGCTGCCAGGCAGGCACTAAAGGGGCTTTTGAATATCGAATAATGAGCATTGAACACCAAATTCCGAAGTTAAAGCCTCTTTAGCGATGTTGGGCAACTTACAACCAGTAGACAGTCTTTTTTTCTTAATACTTAATACTAAATACTAAATGTAATCTTTTTACGTTATACTAAAAAACTAAACCCACTCCATGCAGGGTAGTTACAGCAAAAAAGCATTACTAATTGCGGCGCTTGCAGCTTCATTGGGCGTTGCAGCGCAAGATACTATCGACAATAAATTCAGGGTTGGTATTAATGTGAGGTATGGGGCAATTAACCAGAACCTGGCAAGCCTGCGCACAGAGGGCTGCATGCTGGGCTACCCGCATAACACTACATGGCTGTTTTCAGAAGAAGTACTGGTTGGTAATCCCAATAAATTTTATTTCTCTTTTTCTTATTCCGCCGGAAGGCAAACGGCGCCACAGGGCGTTTTCAACACCTATAATGTTACCCCCTTCTATTCCATTCAGTCGTTCGGGCTGCAATTTTATTACCCCTTTATTAATACCAAACCACTAAAGGTATACAGTGTATTAGGCACTTCATTCGCCTTTATGAATATAAGTTCGTTGAGCAACGGGCAGGTCGTGCCTAACCCGGTTTGGGATACTATTACCGTATTTGAAAATTCCCGGATACAACAAATTTTTTTATGCAACCTGGGGCTTAAGGTTACCTACTACCCCTTTAAGAAATTTGAATACACAACAGGCTTAACCCTCGATGCCGGGTACAACTTTGCCTTGACAAACCCTTCAAGTTATACATGGTACGATTGCCCCGGCGGAAATGAAAAATCGGTAATACAGCCTCCTTCTGTAAACTTTAACGGCTGGTATGCTTCATTCGGCGTAAGTGTATGGTTCAAGAGGCAAAAGAACCTTATGTATCAACGCATATTCCATTCATGGAAAACCGGCAAGGCAACCCCCGACAGCCTGAAAGATATGAAGCGCCAGGGAATAAGTTTTTACTACGGGGCCGGGGTTGGAATTTCAAACTTCAGCGGGCTAAGGCAAAACCCGGAATACCTTGGCCAGCCCGCAAACGCTTATGAACGCGTTATTTTTAATATGATATTCGGTAACCCTGAAGTGTTTACCGGCGCACTTAACCTGCATGTCGGGGTTGGAGGCCCAAGCACACAAAGCATATCTAACGGCAGCCCATATACGGTAACCGGCGATTTGTTTTCAGTGGGCGTATTATTCGGCCGCGAGGTGTATCACAACCACACCCATAAATTCATAAAATCGATATACCCTGCCATTGGCCCTTCAATGGTTATGGAAGACGTACAGTTTGGCAATTACGGACAGGATACCTACAACCAGTTATTGCTGAATGCGGATGTTACATTTAACCTTACGGAAAGCTATGGCAAAATGCACCATTGCGAATCGGGAATTAACCGTATGTCGTGGGCCAGTGTATATGGCTGGGCACTTAAAATAGGGTATGCTGCTCCTTTAGGCAAGGCCGAAAATTCAGTGAGTAATTACCAGTATCCTATTTCAAGTTTGAATATGGGCGGCTTTTATGCCACTATAGGCCTGCACTTCGGAAGCTACATTAACAGAACGCTGTAAGTCGTTAGTGTCCCGATAGCTATCGGGAAGTCGTAAGTTATACGTTCAAACTAAAATCAGGGCTTACTATCCCGAAGGGATTTAACGTTTATAGAAAAGGTTTTACATAATAAGAGTTACGATGCTGAAGGCATCGAACTATAAAATCCATTCAAATAAATACTTGTCTTCGTATTTTAGGTCAAAGTTTTTCAGGAATTCAATGTATTCTTCTTTAAATGTTTTCCTTGCATGGTGCTCCTTCTGATTCATTATATAATTAATTACCGTAGTTAACTGTGAATGACTATATGAAAATGCACCGTAACCGCTTTGCCAATTAAATTTCCCTTTAACAAATTTGTTTTCATTAATAAATTCATTCGAAGATTTCTTGATTTCTCTTACCAGGTCAGATAAAGAACATTCTGGTTTCATTCCTATAAAAAAAGGTATGTGGTCCGGCATACCTTTAATGGCAAGCATTTTCTGGCCTTTATTTTCAACTATACCAGTAATGTACCTATAAAGCCGCTCTTCCCATATTAAACCAATAAGGTTTTCACGGCTTTTTACCGCAAAAACAACATGAATATAGATTTGTGAATAGGTTCCGGGCATAATAGAGTTGTTTGTGTAAAAGTACGATACCTTCGGTATCGAAATGTATTCATGTACAATTTTCTATAAACGTTTGATGCCTTTGGCATCTAAAAACAAGTTACATAATCCTGAAAGGGGTCTAAATATTTATCAGGATTTTCAACTCAGGCCTACGGCTCTAATCGCACCCAATACCAAAAAAATCAACGTCGGCATCGGAATAGAGAGATACCTTTTTTCCCCGATTTATAAATATCATCCGCCCCGGATAGTCGCCCTGGCTATCTTCTGAATTGTAGTAGTTGAAATTATCGGTATAGGTAAAGAAAAGGGAATCGTTATAAGCAAATAGGTGTGGAACGGCCGGGTTCACCCACGTATAATCGCCATCGACTATACCATATTTATAGGAATGGAACTCTTCCAGGTCGTGCTGGAAGGCAGGAATGGTGCCATAGGTGAGGTTAATTTTATCTTTCGATGCAATAAGCGGCATGCCATATTTAGCCGTGTCGATAGTTTCTAACTGAATAGCCACATAATAAACGCAGGCATCTAAGTGATAGAGTACCCGCGTTACCCTGGCTGCTGTAATGCCCCTTGTGCAGTACACATAAAAACTGCGCGTGTTATCGTTATGCAGCATAGCGGAAGTGAATGCCATATTCTCCTGCAAGGGAGCTGCGACGGTAGTATCTATTATATGGTCGTGGTTGGCGCTGTCGTATATGGGGCGGTCGAATGTGGTTTCATGAAAAAGGGAATCGATTACAGTAGTAGTAGTATCGTCGCTAAGCTGTATGCCAATGCAATATAAGTTATCGCCAAAGCGGTACACGCTCCAGAAATCCTGCAATTCCGACCAGTGCTTTGGTTTCACTGCAGCAACCGATGCATCGGGGCGGGGAGAATCGGGTATGGCATCTGAAGTATCGAACATGTAAGTAGTGAAATGGGGCCTGTACCCTTTTTTCGCCGAATCTTGTTTGTATTGTTTGTATGCAGCTATACTGTCCCGGCGTGCCTGGGCCAGATTTACTGAATCAATACGTGCCATGTCGACCGGTTGCCTGTGCATGATAAAGTTGCAGGAAGAAAGGGCAAAGGCAAAGAGAATGAAAAACAGAATGGATTTCATATATCAAATATAGGAAATAGAAATAAGCAAATTATTGAATACTAATCTGGCTCTCCGCAGGGTCCTTTGATGAGTACTGTATGGGGACAGTTTTATAATCTGCTTCCAGAAGTTTGTTCACAAAAACTATGTCTTTAGGGCTATTTAACACAATCGCATCCTTTTCAGTGTAACTGTTTTCGCCAATTGTGTATTTATATTCAACAACAATGCTGTTCAATGAATATGTGTTCCCTGTACGCCCCTCGGACATGGTATAGTTTTTCTTTATAGACACCAAATCGGCAATTGTTGCCATATCCAGTTTTTTACCTTTTTCACTACGGTAAAAATCTCCGCCATACATAACAACAAAAACTATTACAGCTACAAATAATACAAATGCTAATGTTCTCAGTATCGAATTCCAGTCCCAAAATTCCCAATCGGGCGGCGGTTTATGGTGATGAGGCACTTCTGTCATAGTATCAAAGATAGGTATAAGTCGTCAGTCATCAGCCGACAGTCATCAGTGAAAATCCTAACCGTTTCTTTAGTATATTTGGTAGAACAAACCTACATCTTGAAAAGCATTCTTACATACACAGCTCTATTGTTAATTGGCTTTATTTGTATTTGTGTGGGGCGGAGTAATGCTTCTAACAACATAAAACTAGTCCGTAAGTCTGATAAACTACCTGTTGCTATTGTAACCCTATTACACGACAGTGTGAAAGGAGAAGTAATAACCAGGGAAAAACAGATACCCCAGGACTTGCACGTTATTATTGATAGCCTGTTCGATGGAGAAGATTATGAATTTGGAGGAAAGAAAGTTGACTGGCAATGCTCCGATTGCGGAAGGAAAATATATTTCATTTTGCAAAAAGAAAAGTATGTATTTATAGCTTATTTAACCTATGGTTATTCCGATCACGATTGCCTGGCGATAGCTGATTTAACAGGCACTCATGTTATGCTGACGGAATACCTTTTACTGGATGAAAGTGGTATACGGTATCAGCCTATTGACCCAAAGACATTAATCTCACTATCGGAGGGGCCATGGTTCGAAAAAGATGAAGAAAGAACTATTAATATAAGTCGTTAGTATTCTTAATTATTAATTCCTAATTATTAATTTAACTTGCTTCGCTCCTATTTCATAAAGAAACTTTCAATAGCCGGCTTGTTCGTGCTGGGCTATATTATACTTGGCTTCGCCCTCAATTTCACCCCGCAACCCAACGACGGCCTAATTATTTTTTCTTCTATCATTACCTACTTTACTTTCCTGTTATTTGGCATTACAGGCATATTGCTTGCTATGCTAAGGTGGAGCGACATACGCTATTTCCCCTTCATTATATTCGGTACGTTGAATTTTGCACTCGGGGTATTTATTCTGTACATATCAACAGAAGAGATAGTAAAAACCGGCCACATAAACAGCGACTCGTGGTTAACATTTACTATTGGCGGCATACCATTTATTATAGGTATTGTTATGTTATGGCTATCAAAAACCAAAACAAAAGGCTGGCGCTCAAAACCATCGGTACCGCCCAACCCCGACAGGATGCATAAATCGTTCTCAGCCTTTTTCCTGCTGTTATGTATTCTAATGGCAGTGCTCAGGTATTACTATGTGCACAACCCCAATTATACCAACCTTAGCGATGTTGCCATGCTTGTATTATTGATTGCCCTGGCACCCATAATTATATGGCAATTGGTTTTAGTAATTTATTCGCTGGCAGGTAAGGCCACAAGGTGGTTGCTGGTGTTGCAGGCTGCAGTTTGTGTGCTTTGCTTTATCTGCACCCTACTATCTTACATATACGAGCCGCAGCTGACTGCCTGGTTAAGAGATATAATGGATTGATGCTTTTCAGTTGCAATTAATAAACTCTCTTTCCTTTTCGTAATCGGGATACATTGCAACGGCCTTTTTATAATCGACGCAGGCTTTATCAGTGGCGCCCATTTTCCACTCGGCTTTGGCTTTGTTTAAAAGAACGTTCGAGCTGTCCATTCCGGCCTTAAGCGCCACGTCGTAGTCTTTTATTGCTTCTTCATATTTACCCAATCGGTAATAGGCAAAAGCACGGTCAATGTTCAGGTCGGCATCATCGGAATGTTTCATGGCCTCGGTTAGCTGCACCACTGCTTCATTGTAACGGTTAAAGCCGCATAGCAGCCTGCCATAGTTGCGCCTGGCCTGCCAGAAATCGGGGTTAAGTTCAACGGCGCAGGCAAATTCCTTTAAGGCCACACGGTAGGTTACACTATCGCCCAGGCAATCTTTGGTTTTATTATTGGCATCGTTGAAATATTCATCAGCAGTTTTAAATTTGTTGAACCGCCTGCAATAGCTTGTTGTATCGGTTTCTTTTGCAGTAAGCGCAGCAGTGTCTTTGCTTACCGGGTCGGCCTTTGATGCTGTGCTACTGCAACTATAAAGCGCAGCAAAGAAAAATATAACAATCAAAAATTTCATTTATACTTGGATTTACTTTGCCCTGCGAGGCAACGGAATGTGAATGCGTTTTACAATACAAAGGTTATGGTCGGGTGCATAGCCCCACAAGGTGGTTTCGCAGCCCTGGTCAATATCAAAGTCGGGTTTACCGGTTATATCAATTGCGGTTGATGCCTTTGCACCATCGGGCCACTGGAAAGATATTACATACTGGTCCTTTTTCAGTTTAACCGAACACTCGCCGGAAGCATTGGTAGTTACGCTGGTAACATCTTTATTATTACAAGTAAAATTAAGTTGCACACTGGCTGCCGGTTTGTTCATTTTGTTGCCGACGCAAGTATCAACTTTACTATTCGGACAAACGCACCACCCGGCATTAAAGTCAAGGTAGAGCACCCGTATGCTTAACACGCATGAATCGGCTTTGGTTTGGGCATGGCCAATAATAACAAGAAACAGTGCGAAGAAAGAGAAAAGAATTGATTTCATATTATCAAAGATAGGAAATTGAGAGGAGTTATTCAGCCTAAGTCCCAAACCCCTGAAGGGGCTTTGAAAAGTACGCAAGAAAAAAACACAAGGTATCTTTGAGTAAATTTGCCCCAAACCCCTAATGGGGCTTTGAACGTGGAATTAAAATAATAAGATAGTTTCCTTATCAGCCCCTTTAGGGGTTGGGGCAAATACCCTACTGCTTTATAAACTTAGCCGTCTGCGCTCCTTTATCCGTAATAAGCTGCACAAAGTACATTCCCGCCGGTTGGCCGGTAATATTGAGGGTAAAGCGGGGAGCGGAGAAAGAATGTTGGTAAATTTTCTCGCCTAACATATTGTATACTTCAATCACTCCGCTCTGTTTCTCCGCACTCTGCTCTATTGTAAATACCCCGTTGGACGGGTTGGGGTAAATTGAAACTGAATTAACAGGCTCTGCCAATGAGTTTATACCTGTAATGTTATTCCACCGTGCAATGTAATTTACGGGCGTTTTGCCGGAAAAATAAAAATCGCCTGCCGCGTAAAGCTGATTATTGTACATACATAAAGCATAAACGCCTGTGTCTACCGTAAGGCCACTGCCTAAGGAGTCCCAGATTGTTCCATTCCATGATATTATGCTATTTACTTTTAGTCCGGCAGTATTAAAAGGCATCCAGCCACCCATATAGAATATGCCATTTGAAACAAGGGAGCAATATGGGATTTCACCATTCAGATTAAGGGAATTTATTCCGTTAGAGTCCCATGCAGAGCCATTCCAACAAGCAAAATCATTTTGAGCAAGCCCTCCAGCGGTATCAAAAGCTCCTCCGACATATAGCTTTTTGTTATAAACGCAAAGGGTATATACATCGCCAGTACCCTCTCTATAAGTTATGCCAGATCCAAGGGAAGACCAAGATACTCCGTCCCATTGTGCAATTGAAGGAGATGGGTTACCGTCGATGGAATCGAAAGCCCCTGCAACATAAAGTACGGAGTCATACGCATACATTGATATTATCTCACCATACATTCCGGGGCCGGAACCAAAGGCTGACCATGAAGTTCCATCCCATGTAGCAATCCCATTTGCTGGTACACCACCTGCAGTATCAAAGTACCCGGCGACCACCAGTTTGCCATTATATACGGTCAGGGCATCCACACTGGAGTAAGGGCTCAATTTTATTCCTGTCCCTAAGGCAGACCAAGTTGTTCCGTTCCACATGGCAATATTCGATGCAGGATTCCCGCCAGCCGTAGTGAAGTTTCCTGCCACATAAAGATTTCCGTTATATACTACCATTGCTGATATTCCAAAATATGAGCCTCCTGTAACACCTTTGCCGACAGCAGACCAAGATGTGCCGTTCCATTTTGCAATATCATTAACTGCAACTCCTCCGGCTATTGTAAAATCTCCACCAGCATAAAGTTCTCCATTATATACCACCAGGTTTCCAAATGAGGTATTCATACCAGAACCAACAGAATCCCAGTTTTGCGCTGAGAGAGTAAAGTTAAAGAGAGCAATCGAAAGGACTGCGAGTGGTAATTTTATTTTCA
>JABDGY010000060.1 GCA_013285805.1 Bacteroidota bacterium
CGTATACAGCACATCCTTGAAATAAGAATGCCCCGAATAAACTTATTATTACAATTAGTGTTTTCATTTTGTTTGGTTATTAGTTCAAACATAAAGGTATGTCGGGGATAGAATTTTTTCCGGCTTATTTCTTTTAATGGCAGAAAACTGTGGTTGAATTCCGGGATATTGTAAGCGTAATATTGAAAATTGATTCCGGTGAACGGGGTAACACGAGGTAACAGATTTAGGGGGGTAACACTAACTCAAAATATTGATTATCAATCATATCGATTTTCAAATATGCCAAAAAGTGTTACCCCATTTGTATAACAACAAGTATTTGATTGGTAATCAATTGTTTGTAAGAAGTGACCGCTTGATTTCGGACATTTTCGGACATGTTTGGACAAATACTGCGACCTCACCCTTGCCCTCTCCTGTGAGGAGAGGGATTTTAAAGTCTCCCCCTTGGGGGAGGTTGGAGGGGTACCGAGTTAAACTTTGTTAAAAACAGGCAAGAAGAGGCGCTATAACTACCGGAAGGAAGCCGAACAACCAACGTTCTTTATCTTTGTGGTATATGAACCATCAAAGAGCGTAGAGCGAGGAAGAGAAACAGAGCAATGAATCGCAGGACAATATTTCTGTTTAGTTGTTTTATAGGCCTGGTGCTGCTGGGCCTTATAGGTGTGCAGCTATACTGGGTGCGCAATGCCATACAGCTTACCGAGCAGCACTTCGGGCAAGATGTGAACGACGCCATGAACGATGTGGTGTACCGCTTCGAAAAAACATCGGTGGCCAAGCTGACCGAGAAGTATAACTTCCGCAAACAGGCCATACGGTGGGCGGCTCCGGCGCAAAGCACAGCCGGCAACAGTACTATGGTAAGAGATAGTATGGACCGCAACAATTACAACGCGCAGCCCAACCAGTATAATGTAAAGATTTACGAGGAGCTATCGTCAGACTCTGATACTGTGGTTACCAGCAAAATGAAGCACAGCTACTTTACACATGATACGGGCGGGGGCAGCGCCTTCGACCTGGGTGTAAGGCTGGGGGGAGATAATTCGCTTGCCAACAGCGACTCGTTAGATAAAAAGCTGCAATGGGCCATGCACCGCGGCGATGTGATGAACGACATTTTCGACGAGCTGGTGAGTATCAACGTTTACCACGATGTTAACCCAAGGGTCGACACAGCACTGATTGATTCATTGCTGCACCGAACCCTTGCCGACCAGGGCATACATATTCCTTTCCGCTTCGGGATACTGAACACCCGGCAGGATACAGTTGTAATGGCATCGGCTAAGGGCATTGACGATAAGCTGCTGCTGTCGAAATACAGGGTAAACCTTTACCCTAAAAATGTGTTTGTGCATCCCCGCTACCTGGCAGTGTGGTTTCCGTCAGAAGGTATGTACAGCAGCCTTAACAATTCGCGCTTTGTGCTGTTCAGTTCGGTGGCCATCATACTCATAATTATAGCGGCCTTCTACTTTACCATATCAACCATTTTCAGGCAGAAGAAGCTGTCGGAGGTAAAGAATGACTTTATAAATAATATGACCCATGAGTTTAAAACGCCTATATCAACAATATCCCTGGCTGGTGAAGTGCTTAGTGACAAGACCATTGAGAAGTCAGCAGACACAACGGAGAAGTACCTGAAGATAATCCGCAACGAAAACAAGCGCCTTGGTGGCATGGTGGAAAACATATTGCAGGCGGCTACGCTTGAAAAGGGCGAGCTGAAACTGAAGATACAGGAGACCGATATTCACCAGGTGATAGCCGATGTGTTGCAGAGCCTTAACCTGCAGATACAAAGCAAGCAGGGCGAAGTGGCTACCGAACTGAAGGCACAGCGCTATTCACTATTTGCCGACAAGCTGCACATTGGCAACATTATTTACAACCTTGTCGACAATGCCTTGAAATATTGTAAAGAGCCTCCGCGTATTGTTATAAGTACCGCCAGCGATGCCACAGGGCTAACCATAATGGTAAAAGACAATGGCATTGGCATTCGTAAGGAGGACCAGCGGAAAATATTCGATACTTTTTACCGGGTGCACACAGGCAATGTACACAATGTAAAGGGCTTCGGGCTTGGCCTTAGCTATGTAAAGGCAGTGGTTGAAAAACATGGCGGCCACATAGAAGTGGAAAGTGAAATTAACAAAGGCAGCTGCTTCATTGTATATTTGCCTTTTTCAAATAAACTTTCTTAATACATTCGTAATTCCTAACTGAACGATTCCTAATTAAATAAAGAATGGAAACTACTAAAACCCGAGTACTACTTGCCGAAGATGATGACAGCCTTGGACTGCTTATGAAAGACTTCCTGCAGGCTAAAGGCTTTGAGGTGGAACATTGCGTGAACGGCAAAAAAGCATTCGACGCTTTCTCAAAACATGACTTCGACCTGTGCATCCTGGACGTGATGATGCCTGAGAAGGATGGCTTTACCCTGGCGAAAGAAATACGCATGGTGAATAAAAATATCCCCATTATTTTCCTTACAGCTAAGTCTATGAAGGAAGATATTATTGAGGGCTTTAACAAAGGCGGCGACGACTATATTACTAAGCCGTTCAACACTGAAGAGCTGCTTGTCCGCATTAATGCAGTGATGCGCCGCATGCGCCCGGCTAACCAGGATGCAGACGAGTTCCAGGTGGGGTTGTATCACTTCAACTATAAAAACCAGAGCCTTGAATTTAAAGGCAAGAGCCAGAAGCTTACCACCAAAGAAGCTGAGCTTTTAAAACTGCTTTGCCATAACCAGGACGATGTACTTGACCGCAACTTTGCGCTTAAAGCTATTTGGCACACCGACAGTTATTTCAGCAGCCGCAGTATGGATGTGTATGTTACCAAGCTACGCAAGTTTTTGAAAGACGACCCCAAGGTGCAGATCATCAACATACATGGCAAAGGCTTTAAGCTTTATGTGGATAAAGCCTAGACCTTAGAAAGAAGGGAAAGGCGAAGCGCCCGGTGTTCCTGCAGGTGCAGATCCACCTCCACCGCCAAATGATGGTACGGTACCTGTCTGACCTGATAAGCTGAATGACAATGAAATTTCATTGGCACACACTCCTGATGAAACAGTATGTACACTTGAAATAACAGCATCGTAACTATAGCCCAGTGTAAAGCCTTTGTAAACAAAACCTACCACTAAAGGAATTGCGTCGCGCCTCCTGTACCAGAAACCGAATGATACTTTCATGTCATCGTTAATATGGTAATCGGCATAAGAACCGATAGCGGTTTCGGTGTTACCGGCCTGGTAGTTTGCATAAGCATTGGGTACAAAATCGAACTTATCTATGTCAAGTATTTTAACACCCACCTGGTACGACAACCTCATAGGCAAAACAGCAGTAGAGCCTGTCATAGAAAGGTTTGGCTGGTTAAGGTTATACCCTGATACCCCAAAGAAAGCATTGAACTTCCCTTTAGGGTTGTAATACCACATAATACCGGCGCCAATATCGGCATAACCTGCTTTCTGGTTCAGGATGTTCTCACTGGTAACATTTGATGGGCTATATGAACCATTCACATACTGGTCATCGAAGGTAAGGCCGCTGGTGCTCAGCGATTGCTGGCCATAACCGCCGATTAATGCTGCACAAATATGGTTATCTGATGAGATTTCTTTCGAGTAGGCAACCACCAGTGAAGCGTTCATTGTGCCAAATGCACCTTCTTTGTCACCAAGGAACGAAAGGCCCACATCAAGCTTGCCATTACTGCCCCCGGTTTGTATAGGGTACATTGCATTGAAGGCGTAGGTCGTATAGCCGCTACTTACTGAGCCCCATTGGTTGCGGTAATCAAGGCTGGCCTTCAGGTTATCGGTAGCTCCAATAATAGCCGGATTAAGCAAAAGGGGTACAGCATAGTATTGTGTAAACCTGGGGTCCTGCCCGTTTACCTTGCTGCCGAAAACCAAACCGCAAAGCATGGTTGCGAGTAAGATTGTATTTTTCATAGTACGTTGGTATTTCATGTGAATATTTTAAACTAGTTGGGGTTATCGTATCAGGTTAATCATTCCGCTTGTGTTAATAGACTTGCCATCGGATGTATTACCTTTTACATAATATACATATGCTCCGTCGGGTAGTTGTTCACCGCTTATCTGGCGGCGGCCATCCCATCCCTGGTTAATATCCTGCGAGCGGAAAATCTGTTCGCCCCACCGGTTATATACATCAAGCTCAAAGTTGCTGATGCCTGTTCCATGTATGTAGAAGATATCATCTTTACCATCGCCGTTAGGTGTAAAGGCTGTAGGTGCCCAGAAAGCTCCGCTTATTACATAAATGGTTATCGAGTCATTTCCGGCGCAACCAAATATATCGGTGGCTGTCACAAAATATTTAATGGTAGAATCAGGCGTTGATATGGGATTGGCTACACTACCATCATTCAGCCACGTGGTTGGCGTCCACGCATATTCTACACCACCGGTAGCTGAGAGTTGCGTAGAACTTCCTATGGCAACGGAATCAGTAGTGGCGCTAACGGTAACTACGGGTGGTTGGTAAACGGTAACCGTAACATGGTCTGTAGCAGGTTTACAACCTGAACCGGTAACCGTAACTGTATACGTTGTAGTTGAGTCAGGACTTGCCATTGGGTTACCAATGGTTGAATCATTTAAACCTTTAGTAGGCTTCCATAAATAAGTCTCACCGGCAACAGGCAAAGAACCTATGCGAACACTGTCGCCACGGCAAGACGAGACTGGTGAACCTGCGCTGGCAGTAATCGGAGGCAACATTATTATGGTTACACTATCAACTGAAGTACATCCCGCAGCGTTGGTAACAGTAAGTACATAAACATTGGTGCCAACAGAAACATGCGCTTCAGGATTAGAAACATTGGTTGCGCTTAAGCCGGTTGCGGGGCTCCAGCTGTAGGTATAACCAGCTATAGCTGTAGCTCCAATCTGGAGACTGTCAACTGAACAGAGAGTTGTATCGTGCCCTGCACTTGCCACAGGAAGCGAATCAATGGCTATGGTCATGGTATCAACTGCTGAACATGAACCATTATTTACAATAAAGGTTACAATTTTAAATCCGCCTGTGCTGTATACTATGCCTGAAGGATTCTCACCATTTGAAAGGTTAGGAGTAGAGTTTTTTCCAAAGTCCCATCTGTAAGTAACACCAACCCCGGTCGTACCTGTGTTCGTAAAGTTAACCGCATTGCCTGCACATTGCGGGGCATTTGAAGTGAATGTAGCTGTTGGAGTCTGGTTAATAGTTATGGTTTTGGTTACGCTGCTGGTACATCCGGTTGTGGTATTGGTAACAATAAGTGTAATTGTTTGTATGCCTCCTAAAGAGAAAACAACCCCGGTAGGGTTTTCAACAGTGGAAGTTAAGGGGTTTGCATTTGGCCCGAAGTTCCAATTGTAAGTAATATCGGATGTGCTGCTTCCGGTATTTGTAAAGTTAACCGAGTCACCTGTACATTTCGGTGCGTCATCAGTGAAAGATGCTACAGCGTTGGAGTCGATAACAATACTCATGGTATCAACTGCTGTACAAGCGCCGTTATCGACAGTGAACGTAACTAACTTGATTCCTGGGGTAGAGTAAATTATTCCTATAGGACTTTCCGTAGTGGAAGTGGCAGGCGCAGCATTTTTTCCAAAGCTCCAAGAGTAAGTAATACCTGCCCCCGAAGAACCCGTATTGGTAAAGTTCACGCTATTGCCCGCACATTGAGGGGCATTAGAAGTAAATGTAGCCGTAGGTTCAGGGTTGATAGTGATAACCTGAGTAACCATATTGGAACAACCTGTAGTGGTATTGGTAACAGTCAGCGTAATAGTCTGAGCTCCTGAAGTAGAGAACGTCACTCCCGCAGGACTAGCCAGTGTAGAAGTCAACGGAGTAGCATTAGGTCCGAAGTTCCAGCTATAGGTAATATCAGAAGTAGCGGAACCCGTGTTAGTAAAGTTCACAGCTGAGCCCATACACTGAGGAGCATTGGAAGTAAAGGAAGCAATGGTAGTAGAATCGATAGCGATGCTCATAGTATCTACCGCGGTACAAGTTCCATTGTCAACCGTAAATGTAATAAGCTTGGTACCCGGAGTGCTATAGATAACACCCGAAGGACTTTCAGTAGTAGAAGTAGCCGGAGTAGCGCCAGCACCAAAACTCCAAGAGTAAGTAATACCCGCCCCTGAAGAACCTGTATTGGTAAAGTTTACAGAGTTACCTGCACATTGCGGAGCATTAGAAGTAAATGTGGCTGTAGGCTCAGGATTGATAGTAATAACCTGTGTAGCTGTAGCCGAGCAGCCAGATGCTATGGCAGTGGTTGTTAACGTAACTGTTTGCGCCCCTGATGCAGAATATGTTACACCAGCCTGGTTCTGCGTAACAGAGGTAAGAGGAGTAGCTGCAGCACCAAAACTCCAGCTGTATGTAAAGCCTGCACCGGTTGAACCTGTATTAGTAAAATTCACTGCTGCACCCATGCATTGGGGAGCGTTATCGCTAAATGAAGCAGTAGGGCCCTGGTTAATAGTAATAGATTGTGTAGTAGTTGCTGAACAACCTGTAAGTGTATTCGTTACAGTAAGTGTAACAGTTACAGAACCAGAGGTTGAGAATGTAACTCCTGTTGGATTTTGCGCGGTAGATGTGGCCGGAGAAGCGCCTGCACCGAAGTTCCAATTGTAAACTATATTGGCCCCTGAAGAACCTGTATTTGTAAAGTTCACCCCTGCACCTGTACATTGTGGCGCTGTGGATGTGAATGAGGCGGTAGGCGTCTGGTCGATAATAATATCTTGTGTGGCTGTGGCTGAACAACCTGAAGCTGTTGCCTTGGTGGTTAGTGTAATAGCATCAGTGCCTGCAGCGGCGAAAGTAACACCAGCCGGGTTTTGAACTGCCGAAACAGCCGGTGCGCCACCAGCAAAAGTCCATGCCCATGTAACTCCTGCGGCTGTACCTGTATTTGTAAAATTAACTCCTGAACCGGAACATTGAGGAGCATTGTCAGTGAATGAAGCCGTAGGGGTTTGATTAATGGTAATATTATTGGTTACAGAAGAGGAACATCCTGTAAGTGTGTTGGTAACCGTTAATGTAACCGGTATTAAACCTGCCGTTGAAAACATTACACCGCTTGGGCTCTGTGTAGTTGATGATGAAGGTGTTGCGCCTCCGCCAAAGCTCCAGTTGTAAACAATATTTGCCCCGGCAGTACTTGTATTTGTAAAGGTTACACCTGCGCCTGTACATTGAGGTGCATTGGAAGTGAATGAAGCGGTAGGCGTCTGGTCAATAGTAATATCCTGAGTCGTAGTTGCAGAGCAACCTGAAGCAGTTGCTTTGGTTGTCAGTGTAATAGCATCGGTGCCTGCAGCAGCGAAAGTAACACCAGCCGGGTTTTGAACTGCTGAAACAGCTGGCGCGCCACCGGCAAAAGTCCATGCCCATGTAACTCCTGCTGCTGTACCCGTATTTGTAAAATTAACTCCTGAACCGGAACATTGAGGTGCGTTGTCAGTGAAAGAAGCCGTAGGCGTTTGATTAATAGTTACTGCCTTTGTGACAGTTGCAAAACATCCTGTGAGCGGGTTAGTAGTTGTAAGGCTTACTGTTTTAGCGCCCGACGTAGAATAAACTATACCTGTGGGAGTTTGGGCACTTGAAGAAGAAGGTGAAGAACCTGACCCGAAACTCCATGCCCAATTAACCCCGGCCACAGTACCTGTATTGGTAAAATTAACATTGGCTCCAGTGCATTGTGGCGAATTAGATGTAAAATTGGCTGTAGGAGGCGCATTAACTGTTATGGTTTGGGTTGAGGTTACTGTACAGCCACCTCCACCTGTTCCCTTATATGTAAGAGTTACAGTTTTAACCCCTGCAGTAGAATAGGTAACTGCCGGTGGGTTTTTTAATGTAGAAGTAGCCGGAGCGGCACCTGCCCCAAAATTCCAGCTATAGGTTACTACGCCTGTGGCACCGGAACTAAGGTCCGTAAATGTTACTGAATTACCGCGGCAAATAGGGTTCATAGAAACAGTAAAACTTGCCACGCATTGAGCGGAAGCAAGATTAATAGTTAATGAACCAACTAATAGGAGGAATAGTTTTTTTATCATTTCTGAGAATCTATTTAAGGTATTCTATATACAGAACAAGTAAATGCACCGGGAAATTCGCACAAAAGTAAACAAATTATTGAATAGCTTCCAAGTTAACCAATTGGTTTCGAGTATTTATGATAATAATCAGTATTCCTTTACCAGAATCATTAAGCAGGAAATGACCTGAATTTTTATTGCAGAATATGCACGAAATGTTTAAATATTCTTAGGAAATTCCCAGTACATTTAATCGTCTTTTTTAGTTATTTTTGTACACCAAATATTTAACCTATGAGATTAGTGCCCTACCTTAGTTTCAATGGCAACTGCGAGGAAGCCCTTAATTTTTATAAGAAAAACCTTAATGGCAAAATTCTGGCTATTCAACGGTTCGGTGATGCCCCTATGAATGTGCCTCTGGCAATGAAAAAGAAGGTGCTGCATTCTTCACTGCAGTTTGGCGATAATATTATTATGGCTTCCGATTCTATACCTAAGAACAAAATAAAACAGGGTAACGGAATGCATTTAAGTATAGATGTAAAAGACGTAAAAACTATTAATGCTGTTTTTAAGAAAATGTCTGCCGGCGGAAAGGTTACTATGCCTTTACAAGATACTTTCTGGGGTGCCAGGTTTGGTATGCTGGTAGATAAATACGGAATAAGCTGGATGTTTAATTGCGATAAGAAAAAATAATTCTCCTACGATTAAATAAAGAAGCCCTGAATATTCAGGGCTTCTTTATTTAATACTATTTCTTGCCTTAAAATATTATTCTGAAAGCACCAGTTTTTCGCGTACAGCGTACATAACCAGGCTGGCGGTATTGCATAATCCCAGTTTACTCATTATATTTTTTCTATGTGTTCCAACAGTATGAACACTAATAAAAAGCCTGTCTGCAATTTCATTATTTGAATATCCTTCCGCTATAAGCTTAATAATCTCCATTTCCCTTTCACTTATAGTTACCCCACCGCAATAAGCTGACTGGGAATTTTCCGGGAGCAAGTCAGCTTTTTTAGATGTCAATAAAGTTTCTACAATATGCCCGCAAAGGAACCTTTCGCCCTGGGTGGTTTTTTGAATGGCCTGTGTAATCTCATCCTTGTCACAATGCATCATAAGGTAACTGGTAATGCCATTTTCAAGTACTTTAGCTACAAAATACCTGGGTTGATAGGTATTAAATACAAGAATTTGAACATAAGGATCAGCTTTTTTGATGGTAGCTATGAGGTCGGTGCTATAATTAATTGTCGATAAATCAAGTATTAATACATCTGCTTTAGAGACGGTAATTACCCTGAAAAGCTCATCTTCATTTGGGGCTATGCCTACTAGTTTAAA
>JABDGY010000061.1 GCA_013285805.1 Bacteroidota bacterium
CAGCTTCTATAATAGCGGCAAGTTCATTCCACCTTTGCTGAGATGAGAGAAGAGATATGTAATTGGTGTATCCGGCAATATATTCAGGGGTGCTTTGAATCGCCTTTTTATAATATTCTTCAGCTTTCGCAATATCTCTTGTTTTCCACTGGGCCAACCAACCCAGGTCATTGTAGGCTTTTCCGAAGTCAGAATCCAGTTCTATTATCGATTGGAGTATGAAATAAGCCTTGTCATACTGTTTGGTCTCATTTATAAGGTGGTCAGCCTCTTCGAACATGGTTGCGCATTTCATTTTATTAAATTCCGACATGGAATATGAATTTGGTTAAAACAAATGTAATTAAATGTATCGATTTTATAAACTAGTCTACCGGGACGCTCCTTACTACTGGTAATATCTTTTCTTACTTTTGCAGTATAAGGCAAATCTTAAATCTAATATCCTAAATCACAAATGACCATGGAGGTTTTAAAATTCGGAGGAACATCAGTAGGCTCGGCAGAGCGAATGAAGGCAGTGGCAAAGCTTATTAATTATCCCGGCAAGAAGATAGTTGTACTATCTGCTATGTCGGGTACAACCGACCATTTGGTGAAGATAACGCAAGCGCTTCTTAAAAAGGAGAATAATAATGCCGCACAACTGATTGCCGACCTGGAGCCGCGCTATCGCAAAACGGTTCAGGAACTTTACGCTACAGAAGAATATAAGAAGAAAGGCAATGAACTGATAACCGAGCACTTCAACTTCCTGTTGTCGTTTACTCAGGATATGTTTACTCCCAATGAAGAGAAGACCATACTGGCAGAGGGAGAATTGATGTCGACCGCATTGGTTCAGTTTTACATGGAAGAAAACAAGGTTCCTTCAGTCCTGTTGCCAGCCCTTAACTTTATGCGCATTGACAAAGAAGGTGAACCCGACCTTGCCTATATAGAAGAGCACCTGAAAAAGGAACTGGCTAAATACCCGCATACAGAGTTATTTATTACACAAGGTTATATATGCCGCAATCCTTTCGGGCAAGTAGATAACCTGAAACGGGGAGGGAGTGATTATACCGCATCATTAATTGGTGCTGCCATTTATTCTACCGAAGTGCAGATATGGACCGATATTGATGGCATGCATAATAATGATCCGCGCTATGTACCTAAAACATACCCTATAGCAGAGTTGTCATTCGATGAAGCGGCCGAGTTGGCTTATTTCGGTGCTAAAATATTGCACCCCGCCTGTATATTACCTGCACAAAAAAGACATATACCTGTGCGCCTGCTGAACACCATGCAACCGGAAGCAAAAGGTACACTGATAAGTGATAGTTCGCAGGGCCACGATATAAAAGCGGTAGCCGCCAAAGACAATATTACCGTAATAAAGATAAAGTCCGCCCGAATGTTAATGGCTTACGGTTTCCTGCGCAGCGTGTTTGAAGTATTTGAACGATACAAAACACCTATCGATATGATTACGACCTCTGAGGTGGCTGTATCTCTCACTATCGATACTACTGACCATATAAAGCAGATAGTGGAAGAGCTTGAAAACTTCGGTACGGTTGATGTTGAGCCTAACCAGACTATTATTTGCATTGTAGGTGACTTTTTAGCTGAAAAGCATGGTTATTCAGTTAAGATATTCGATGCTATGAAGGACATACCAATCCGTATGATATCGTATGGAGGAAGCAAGAACAATATATCGGTGCTGATAAGCGGCGATCATAAAAAGGCTGCCCTGCTTGCGCTTAACGAAGGTGTATTCATGAAAAATGCTGTAAAAAACTAAGACTATATGTTTTCTGCTGAGCTGATTAAAAAATTCAAATCGACCCCTACGCCTTTCTTTTATTACGACACTGCGCTATTGCGTAAGACGCTGGAACAGGCTGCTGTCGCTGCTAAAAAGCATGATATAGAAGTTCACTACGCATTGAAGGCTAATGCAAATAAGCAACTACTTAAGATTATTCAAGGGTATGGTTTCGGAGCTGATTGCGTAAGTGTAAACGAAGTGCTGCGTGCTATTGAATGTGGGTTCTTGCCCGATAAAATTGTATTTGCCGGTGTAGGTAAATCAGATGAGGAGATTAGGATTGCATTGGAGAATAACATCTACTGCTTTAATTGCGAGTCATTGGAAGAGATTGAGATTATTGATGAAATAGCAGGCAAGCTGAAGAAGAAAGCCAGCATTGCACTTCGAATCAACCCTAATGTAAATGCACATACGCACCATTACATAACTACAGGGCTTGAAGAGAACAAGTTTGGTATAAACATGTGGCAGCTGGAAGATGTGCTGAAAGCATTGACCAGGGCCAAACACGTTACTCTTATTGGATTGCACTTTCATATAGGTTCGCAGATAACGGATATGAATGTTTACAAAACCCTTTGCCTGCGAGTGAATGAAATACAGCAGTGGTTTGCCGACCGCAACATTTATGTACCTAACCTGAACCTGGGCGGCGGACTTGGTATTGACTACTACCAACCCGACAACCATAGTATAGTTGACTTTGAAAAGTACTACAGCATATTCAGGCAATTCCTGAAACTTAACCCCGGCCAGAAACTACATACCGAGCCGGGGCGTGCTTTGGTGGCCCAGTGTGGCGCGCTTATATCGAAAGTGCTGTATGTGAAGAAAGGCATACAGAGCAACTTTATAATATTAGATGCCGGTATGACCGAACTTCTACGTCCTGCGCTATACCAGTCATACCACAAGATTGAGAACATTACATCGCAATCGAAGAATACTTTGAAGTACGATGTGGTTGGCCCAATCTGCGAATCGTCCGACTGCTTTGGAAAGGCTATTGACCTGCCTGAAACTAATCGTGGTGATTTGCTTGCATTGCGTTCAGCCGGTGCCTATGGTGAAAGTATGGCGCTCGATTACAACCTTCGCGATAGAGCGAAAAGCTATCTTACCGAAGACCTTAAATAGGTTTTACCTGCTGTAATTCGGGGCCTCGCTGGTAATGAATATATCGTGAGGATGGCTCTCAGCTACACCAGCATTGGTAATGCGTATAAAGCGAGCCTTCTGTAATTCCTTAATATTCTTGGCGCCGCAATAACCCATACCTGCACGTAGCCCACCAATAACCTGGTATATTACTTCCGACATACTACCCTTGTAAGGTACACGTCCGGTAATACCTTCAGGCACCAGCTTTTTAATATCATCTTCAGCATCCTGGAAGTAACGGTCCTTCGAGCCATGCTGCATAGCCTCAAGCGAGCCCATGCCACGGTACGATTTAAACCTTCTACCTTCAAAGATTATTGTCTCACCCGGAGATTCTTCAACCCCTGCAAACATGGAGCCTGCCATAACTGAACTGGCTCCGGCCGCAATAGCTTTTACAATATCGCCTGTATAACGTATACCTCCATCGGCAATAATAGGCACAGCGCCTTTCACCGCTTTGGCTACTTCATATACTGCAGTAAGCTGTGGAACACCTATACCTGCAATAATACGTGTGGTGCAAATTGAACCCGGGCCAATGCCCACCTTCAACCCGTCAGCGCCTGCTTTCATAAGTGCAATGGCAGCTTCAGCAGTAGCAATGTTACCAGCCACTACCTGCAGTTCAGGGAATTTCTTTTTAATATTCTTTAATTCCTCTATTACCTTTTTTGAATGGCCGTGAGCTGTGTCAATCGAAATAGCATCTACACCGGCGTGAACCAATGCCGTAGCACGTTCATACATATCGGCTGTAATACCAATAGCTGCAGCCACGCGCAACCTGCCGAATTCATCTTTGCAGGCATATGGGTGCAGGTGTATTTTCTGAATATCCTTATAGGTAATGAGCCCTACCAGGTGACCCTGCCCATCAACTACCGGTAACTTTTCAATCTTGTACTTCTGTAATATCTGTTCAGCTTTACTAAGGTCGGTGCCTTTTTTAGCGGTAATAATGTGCTCCTTGGTCATTACCTCACTAATACGTCGGTTGCCGTTCTTCTCAAAACGAAGGTCGCGGTTGGTAACAATACCTACTAAACGGTTTTTATCGGCCACTACCGGTATGCCACCAATCTTGTTCTCTTTCATAAGGGCAAGGGCATCCTTCACTTTAGCATCTTCACGCAGAGTAACAGGGTCCTGTATCATACCGCTTTCATAGCGCTTTACCCGCCTAACCTGCTCAGCTTGCTGGGTAATACTCATGTTTTTATGCAATACACCAATACCGCCCTCTCCGGCTATAGCAATAGCCATTTTATATTCGGTTACCGTATCCATGGCAGCCGATAAAATAGGGGTATTAATTTTTATATTCCTGGTAAAATAAGAGGTTACATCTGTCTCCCTCGGGAGCACCTCTGAATAAGCAGGAACCAGTAGGACATCATCGTAGGTTAAACCCTCTCCTGCAAACTTTTCATCAATTGTTTTCACATGAACACTTTTACAAATATAATTTAATTCCTTATTGCAGGGCTGTTATATATTTATTGCCAATACGTTACCCCTGCGCAGAGACTGCCAAACATTGCCAAAACCTGCCGTTTTTTACCGTTTTAGTGCAGTCTGATTTTGTAATATACTGATATTCAGCATTTAGTGGTTTTAGGTGAAAATCTCCATTTGGCAATTTTAATGAGGTAACACTTTTCGGCACATTTGAAATGTAATATGCTTGATATTCAGTATTTTGAATTGTTGTTACCCCCTGAAATCTGTTACCCCGTGTAACCCCGTTCCAAATCTTCGCTAATCCTTGTTCGATGTTCTAAATGGACTTATACACTCACCACTAAGGACACAAAGAAACTTCACACTAAGGCTCACTAAGATTTATTACCGCAAAGAGCGCTAAGGAATACAACGTAAAGACCGCTAAGTTATGTTCACTAATGACTGACGACTATTTTTTATATCAAAGAACTAATTGCGAAGTTCGCCTGAATGAAAATCATTTAAAAGGAAAAATGAATGTTGTTTTCAACACCCCCAAATCACCCCGTACGCATTAGGCAGTCCGGAACAGGCAGGCTGCGATTAATATGTAAAATAGTGTATATCCCTTTCGGTAATTGTTTGCGGCTTGCCGTTGGTGGTCAATAGCTGGCTAACCCAGTTTCCAACGCTATCGTATTTATATGTATACCTGTTTTCAGTTACGATTTTGCCACTGCCGTCATAGTAATCATCTTCTACTACATTAAAATGTTTATCGTTTACCAGGTGTTCATCTATAATAGTATCTCCTTGTTGGGCAGTATGGTAACTGATATGAAATTTGCCCTTGTTTAATAAATGTTCCGCGGAATCGAAATGAGAGATAGTATAAGCGGTAAGCATTCCGTTGGCATCATACGTATCTTCCTGCAAGGTGTGGGTTTTTAAAAACTGCTTTACATCGGTTTTTATAATAGAATTGTTACTTCCCAGGTAATCTGTTTTCACTGTTGTTATTTCCGAAACGTCGAAAATTGTTTTTACATCGTAAATTATACCCTTTATGTAACGGTAGGTTGCCGCATCAATAACTCTCCCTTTTGTATCGTGGGTGTAAACAGTTTTCTCAGTCGGCCTGGTCTCTTTATCGTTTATGGCGTAATTCCGGGCTCCTTCATCTTTTTCAATTAATTGCCCCATTTCATTGTACCTGAATAAGGTCGACGCGTTCGGGTTAATGGTGTCATTGCCCCTGAATATGAGTTCTTCCAGCATTTCACCGGCCCGATTGTAAAAATACTTAGCCCGGGTGCAGTACGGAGCGTTCCAGCTTTCATATTCCGCTGAATCGAGCAAATTTCCCGAATAATCGTAACGATAAGTGTACTTTTTATTATATATCCTTGTCTGTATTTTATATCCCATTATACTTCCTTTGCAACCAACGCAATGTTCACTTTCTATACCTATTTTAATCGGACCTGATGAGTCATTTACTTCCATTATATCTCCATTAGGATAGTATTTATGCGTTATCTTTCTGCTTAAACTGTCGCTTGTATTGTATGTGTCATGTTCAATTTCATCGCCATATTCATCATAAGTCCAGGATTCTGCACCGCTCACCAGACCTCCTTTTATAATGGAACCCCTACTATCTTTTATAGCCGGATAGGTAGTTACCTTTATCCATTGTATATGCCCGGCATGATTGCTAAGGGGTAATGTTATCTTCCTCTGCTTAAGGGGTACAAACGATGCGAATATCAGGATGGCAGCAACGCAAACGTTATATAGAAAAGTTTTCATAGTCTGTTTTTCATTACATAGCCTTTACTTTATATGTATTGTTTGCAAACGTGTGAACTGTTGAACAGGCAGTGCGTGTTTTGTTCCGTTATATTCATATAAAACAATGGCTGCATTATTTAAAAGCATGGAATTATTTGAAGCATCAATTGGTAAAGGGTTGCGGCTGGAGTATGAGAGATGAATGGTATAGGTATGAAGGCTATCGAGATATACGTTTTGTTGGGCAAGTTTGTAACTGTAATTTTCCATATAAATAGAATCAAGAACTATGGAAACGGGATTCTGGCAATAAAGAGTAATTGTGTAATTAGCTCCGTGAGGAGGAGACTTTACAGGCTTCGTCTCGAAATCAGCGCCGTCCCAGGCCCTTACAGTAGCATCAACCACTTTTATTTCCTGGGCAGATAAATTACCCATATACCAGAAGGATATGAATAGGGCTGCAATCAACTTTTTCATGCTATAATAATAGAAAATCAAAAGTAAGATGCTAAGATGAAGTTATGGTGAGCCTGTGTAAAGGGGCTCACATTGAGTTCACATTCGTTCATGTCAAGCCCTAGCTGCACGTTTGGCCCGGTTTCTATTTATTTTTGAATTATCAACTTACCAGTGGAAACTAAATTCCCTTCAGCAGTTAATAGTCTGTATACATATGTTCCCCCGGCATTATTGAGTAAGTCAACTTGCATTTGGCCATTAGCCATTGCGGAATATACTTTTTCGCCAAGCATGTTATAAACTTCAATATAGCTATTAGCTAATGGCTGTTGGCTGTCAGCTATTTGAATATTGAATACTCCACTATTCGGGTTAGGGTAAACGTTTACAGTGCTATTCTGGCCCTTAATTGCTGCAATACTTGCAGGCTCTTTGTTATCCAGTAACATAAAAAGTTCACCGTAACCATTAAGGCCACCATCCGATATTATTCCAAAAAGTGTGTCATTCGAAACAGTAAGGCTATAATTTTCCGGATAGTAAGCAGATGAGGTGCCTTCAAAATTGTAAATAATTTTATATCCCATACCATTTGTATCTATAGAGAAAATAGTGCCGAAATTATTGATACCGCCCTGGTAAGTTTCACTATATAGCTTATTACCTGTGAAAATTAAACTGCCCTGGGGAAAGCAACCGGTGGTGCTATCCATATCTACCAGTTTTTTGTATTCTGTGCCATTGGTATTTATTTCAAAAATAACTCCCGAATCATGGGCGCCACCCTCGTATGTAGTACCAAAAAATTTATTGCCAACAAGTGTTAAGGATCCATACGGATAAAAACCTTTCGAGTAATTCAAGTCTACTAAGTCCTTATACCCGCTTCCATTAGTGTCTATTGAAAAAATAACACCCGAGTCATTGACCCCGCCCATGCAGGTAATTCCATAAAGTTTATTCTTACTTATCGCTAATGTTACGCTTTGTGGATTGGCTCCATTAATCCCATTAAAGTCAAAAAGGTCTTTATATGCAGCACCATCGGTATCAATCGAAAATATTACACCATATCCATACGCTCCGCCCCCGTAAGTCATTCCATAAAATTTATTTCCAATCCGCGTTAAGGCGCCCATCATCATATTAGCGCCTGTGGTGTCATTAAAATCATGAAGGTCCTTGTATCCTTTACCATTGGTGTCTATCCTGAAAATGTTTCCATAACCAAATGCGCCACCATCTTCATTAAAACAGTATAGTTTGTTTCCTACAACAGTTACATCTCCATATGGGTATCCTCCATTAGAATTACCAATAACGGAACCGGTATCATTGCAGTCCCATATATCCTTAAACCCGCTTCCATCTTTATTTACGCTGAAGAAGTACCCAAAACCATTTTTACCGCCCTGGTTTGATGAACCAAACAATTTACAGCCTGAAACAGTTACATTGCCATAGGGATTTGAATTAAAGCTAAAGTCGTGCAAGTCAGTAATCTGCGCCATTAAAGGTATCATTCCCGGAAGCAGAACCATCATTACTAACAGGTATGCTCTTTTCCTTGCTGGCCCAATAGATTTGAATATATTGATCAGGCATAAAGCGGATTTTATTCTGGATGGTATGTGTAGTTTTTGTTTCATGGGGCTTGTAATTACTATGAAAGCAAAACTATATCGCCAGATGCGGGTTAATGTGCCCAATGTAATTAAATGGCGTGCAAGGTGTAACGAAACCGGAAAAAGGCGTAATGAACTGTATCAGTTAAATACCCTGTTTTCTGAAAATTGAAATAGATGCATCAGGGCACTTCAAACAGCTATCTTTCCGTTGGGGGTAAAGTTTTCAGGATGTTACGGTAGTTATCGTAAGCCTGAGAAGCTGCTGCACTTTGGCCGGTGGTTAAGTAAAGCTGGTACAGCTCATAATAACAGTACATCAGCAATGGATTGTCGTTTGCAAGGTTGGCTGCATTGATACAACCCAGGTATTGTTTTTCAGCATCAGAGTACCTTTTGCGGTGGTAGTATATATTGGCAACATAGTATATGGCATTGGCGTTTTCTGTATTGTTATGCACATCTTCACTTTCTTTTTCCGAACTAATAAAGTGTTCAAGTGCCATGTTGGTGTCATAAATGCTGAGGTATACACCTGCCATTTCAAAATCTATTGAAGGCAGGGCCTTTTTTTCATTTACGGCTTTAGCAGAATCAAACGCCTTCTGGTAATATTGCAGCGCAATTTTAATGTTATTCTGGGCGCGGAAATACATGGCTTTGTGTTTATAGGTGAGCCATAAATCCTGCCTGTATCCCGAATCCTCCTGCAGTTGCTGGGCTTTGTAAATAAGGTCGTAGGCCCGTGAAAATTCGCCTTTCAGGAAATAGGTGTACCCT
>JABDGY010000062.1 GCA_013285805.1 Bacteroidota bacterium
ACAAAATATATTCCGTCAACATGGCGGGCAAAAGATATGTAATACACCAGGGCGGTACTGGCGCGGGCAAAACATTCAGCACCCTGCAATACCTGCTGACCTATGCCGGAAAATATCAAGGCTCTGTAATTTCTGTAGTTTCGGAAACCATGCCGCACCTGAAGCGCGGCGCTATGCGCGATATGCGGTTTATTATTGAAAATGAAGGCTGGGACAGTGTAATACGCGAAAACAAAAGCAGTTTTTATTTTAAAATTGATAAAAGCATAATAGAGTTTTTTCCGGCCGACAGCGCAGCCAAGCTGCGTGGCGCAAGGCGCGACATACTTTTTATAAACGAATGCAATAATGTTAGTTACGAGGCTTTTCAGCAGCTTGACGTGCGCACAAGAAAGCGCACCATTTTAGATTTTAACCCTGTGCGCCGTTTTTGGGTACACGATAAATTAATTACCTCGCTTCAGGAAAGCGATTATGTGTTTTTAAAGAGTAGCTACCTCGATAACCCTTGCCTTACGGCAGAAGAGATTGCGAACATTGAGCGCAGGCGCTCAAACGCCAATTGGTGGAAAGTTTACGGAGAAGGAGAAGTTGGCGTTGCAGAAGGGGTGATATTTTCAAACTGGACCATCATCCCCCGAGGTCCCTCCCCCTTCCCCCTCCAAAGGGGGACAGAGAACTATCCTCCTTCGGAGGAGGTGTCCCATAGGGACGGAGGAGGGTTACCCGGCACATTAATCGGCTACGGCATCGATTTTGGTTTCACCCATTCGCCTACGGCGATTGTACAAGTAAACGAATTTGAAGGGGAACTTTATGTAAAAGAATTGCTTTATAAAACAGGCATACATAACGATACGCTGTTTGCTTTTGCAGCCAAAAATTTAGACCTGAACGCAAAAGCCATTGCCGATTGCAATGAACCTAAAACAATATGGTATTTATACAACAAGGGTTGGAGGGGTTTAAAGGCTGCCATAAAAGGGCCCGATAGTGTTGAGCATGGCATTAACCTATTGCTTGAAAGAAAGATAAATGTTACCGCCGACAGCCTGAACCTGATAAAAGAATTAAGAGAATATATGTGGGACACTAACCAGGATGGCAATTTTATACGCCGCCCCGTAAAAGAATACGACCATGCCATTGATGCCATGAGGTATTTATATAGCCACCCTAAGAAACGAAAATTGATTTTTGTATGAAAATGTACGACATCATCCAAACCCAAATTGTCTTTAAAGGTAGATTTCATGAAAAATGGCAATATATTGAAAATCAATTATTTAATAAAAATGACCGACCTAAAACTGAAATAATGGACTTAAAAGTGAAATATTGCCCAATCTCAGCATTTGCACCCCAATCCAAAGCATATAATTTTAACGTATATAGCGGTATGAGTACAAATGTTTTAGCCCATACGAAGCTTAAATTTTTAATTTTGCTGAAATCGGTATCGGTGAAGAAAAAAATAGCGAATGTATTTGGGGTTATAGGCGGGCTGGCCTTAATAATGGCGGGGCTGTATATTTGGAAAGATAAGCTTTTCGGGGCATACGCCTTTTGCTCTTTAGCCGTTCTGTCCATGTATATATTCCTTATTTACACCCAATCGGCCATTTCGGTGCTGGGTGCAGCCATTTGCCATATAGTGGGTGTAGTTGCCCTTTACCGTTCCGGAAGCATAATGTGGTTGTCGGCACCCTATATACTATTGCCCTTTCTGGCGTTAATGGTTCGTAACCTTTTTATGGATAAGCTGGCCCATACATTAGGCCTGTGGATAGAACCCCTTATGCTGCTTATAGCGCTAACCTTATTCGGGCTGGAATTCCGCAAGAATAACGAGATGGATATTTCAGCAAAAATATTCCCGGTTGTTTTTTTCCTGGCCAATGGCTTTATGATTGTGGATGTGTTTTACGACGGTATGAAAATTAAAAGCAGGGTAAAAAGAGGATTGGGCCTTGCAGCCGGTGAGGTGGCGCCTATGTTCTGCCTGCAGAATGAAAAGAATGAACAGGTGTGCCTGACCGATTACAAGGGGAAAAACCACGTACTGCTTATTTTTGTGCGTGGCGAATGGTGCCCTATGTGTCATATAATGTTGCGCACCTATATGAAAGAGAGTGCGAAGTTTCGCGAGAAGAATGTGTTCCTGTTGGTTATTGGCCCCGACCCTACCGGGGTGAACCGGAAAATGGCAGAGGAACTAAAATTAGATTTTCATATACTGTCTGATACCGGCCTTAGCGTAACTAATTTGTATCGCCTGAAAATAAAGGCTGAACATTTGTTGCATGCCAATAAGTATAACAACGATATGGAAATACCGCTCCCGGCTTCTTTCCTGATAGACAGGAACGGCATTATACGTTACTGTTCGCACCCCGACAAAATTGGTGAAGTAGTAAAATTAACCGATATATTCCCTATCTTGCAGACTATTGACAGCCCCCATAGCTGATGAATGCTACCAACGATATTGTTTTTGTACTTTCCGTTTGCATAGCGGCTTACGCCATTTTTATCCTTGCCAAAAACATGAAACTGAAAAAGGAAGTGAAGAGTTTTCACAACCTGTTTCAGCATACCAACGACGCATTATTGCTTATTGATATTCTCGACGGCAAAATAGAATACGCCAACATTGGGGCGCAGGAAATGCTGGGCTACCCGCTTTCGGTATTAGTAACCAAAACTATTTTCGATATACACTCAAAGGAGCAACTAGAGCGCAGTTCAGAAGTTATAGCCACCGTATATGAACAAAAGGGATTAATATATACTGACCTGCCTTTTGTAAACGCTTCGGGTGAAAAGATAGATGTGGAGTGCAGCGCTAAGGTGGAAGACTTCGGTGGTAAAGCGGTAATATTTATCTCTGCCCGCGACATTCGTGAAAGGCTTAGATTACAAGCGCAGATTAAAAAGCAAAGCGAAATAATAGAGCAGAAAAATAAAGACCTTATCGATAGTATTACCTACGCTAAAAATATTCAGCACGCCATTCTGCCCTCACAGTCCTCAATGGAGCAGGCTTTTCCTGAAATGTTTGTAGTATATATTCCCAAAGATATTGTAAGCGGAGATTTTTACTGGTACAATACAGTTAGGGCATCTACTTCAAATAGCCTTGCAGATACCGGCATACGCATTGATGTTATTGCCGCTGTAGATTGTACCGGCCATGGCGTACCGGGTGCATTTATGAGTTTGGTGGGTTATACCTTGCTCAACCAAACACTTACTTCACCCGAAGTTAACACACCTGCTGATGTACTTGCCTATATGAACCGCGAACTACAGAAAACACTAAATAAAAAGCAGGAAGAAATTGCCATTAACGATGGTATGGATATGTCGGTTTGTGCGTTTAACAGGCAAACCATGAAGCTTAATTATGCCGGTGCCAACCATGTTATGTATATGATACGTAATAAAGAGGTTTTAACTTTCGACGGTGATAAGCAAGCCATAGGCCTACAAAGCATTGACCAGTATAAGCCCTATACCAACCACGAAATAGAAGTAAAGAAAGGTGATGTAATATATATGTTCACCGATGGTTTCGAAGACCAGTTTGGCGGGCCTAAAGGCAAAAAATATAGAAGTTCGCATTTCAGGGAGTTCCTGCAAAGCATACATACCAATGAAATGCCGAAACAAAAGGAAATGCTACAAAAGGAGTTTAAAGATTGGAAGGGCACACACGAGCAACTTGACGATGTACTGGTAATGGGTGTCAGGTTCTAGGCTTTGCCAAGGTTTCTGAGAAATACCTCCCTGACTTTTTCTTTCAGCATTGGAATATCATTGGCAGTCATTCCTTTGGTGTCAATAGGTTCACTCCATGCAGCATGTATGGTTCCGGGCCTGAGCTCAAACTTGCCGGCAGCAGAGTATTCCCTGGTGTTGAGTATGGTGAGTACTGCAATGGGTAATTGTGTTTCAATGGCAAGGCGAAAGGCACCATCCTTGAAATTGAGCAGGGGTTCATTACTGCGGTTGCGGGTGCCTTCAGGGAAAAGCACTACCGATATTTTTTCCCTGAGCAGGGAATCCTTCATTCGTTCCACGCTCTCTATGCTGTCCTTCCTGCTTTTGCGGTCGACAGTTATGTAGAGCCTTTTAACTACGTAACCAAAAACCGGCACTTTGGTAACCTCTATCTTAGAAAGGAAACGGAAAGTATTAGAGCAAGCCAGGGCAAATAGTGGTATATCAAGCTGGGAGTTATGGTTACTGATAAGAATATAGGCTTGGGTGGAATCAATAAGTTCTTTGCCTTTTACATCAACCCGTATAAAGAAGAAAGTAAAGAGGAATTTAGCCCAGAACCTTGATACTTTGTGAGCAGCAAATGGCGCACGGTACTTAGAGAAGAAGGCAAACACCACCAGGTAAGCCGGCAATACAAAGAAGTATGAAATGATTACGACCAGTATGCCATAAACTGCGTATAGTGCTTTCAATACTTTCATGGGCTGCAAAGTTACTAAGCTTGGGCAGTTAGCCTAAAATGAGGGGGTTATAGTGAGCTTAAAGGCAAAATTGTCGCTCATGTTTGGCAAAGTATAAGGCCCATAGCGATAATAGGCGCCAACACCCAGTTCCAGGAAACTTGCTTTTAGCAGATTATTTAACTCAAAGCCCGATTCATAGTATCCCTGGTCCATTATTTTGTAAGGGAAGAAATAATGATTAGCAGGGTTGCTTAAATCGCCAAAGCCAATATGGGTAACCAACTTAAGATGTGGTTTGAAGTGTGGCCATTGGAAAAGGTATGATTCAAAATCGTGCGACAGGAAAACACTGGCATAGCGGCTTGACAGGAATTCGTTAATGCGCATGGTTTCGAACGAATTGTCAACCGCTACT
Source organism: Bacteroidota bacterium (assembly GCA_013285805.1). GTDB lineage: Bacteria > Bacteroidota > Bacteroidia > JABEUT01 > JABEUT01 > JABEUT01. The sequence continues at coordinate 4,885 of JABDGY010000062.1, forward strand.
GAATATTGAATAAAGCTTGCGTTACCATTGTAGAGCAGGGTATAGGGAACATTGCCATCTACATACCCGCCAATAAGTTCAATTGATGTGCTACCGGCCTCTGGTATTTTAAACACCTTCAATATCTTTAAGTCATAACGCGTATAATCGAATTCTCCGTTCAAAAGGTTATCAAAGCCATGCGTAATATTTGCCCACACAATGGGGTATTTGGTGCCCAGCGATATCATGTTGCCAAGGCCTTTCAGGAACTTCTCTCCAAAGGCAAAGCGCATTTTAATGCCCAGTTCGGTAAACTGGTACTGGTTGTAAAAAGCAGTACTCTCCGATGAGTTTACTATATCTGTAATGCCATATTCATACGAATTGGTAACGGTACGCATCTGCTCATCGCCAAACAGGTTAAACTGGAAATATCTGAGAGCGTCGAATGAAAGGGATATTTTTTCTTCAATGAGCTTATCCATATTATTTACAAAGTAGTCGTGGTATGTTTCGGTAGAAAGGAAGTGCTGGTCGTTATAGAATAACACGCCACCGGCTTCAACCACATCGTTCTTATATGCGCAGGTTAACCTAAGATGAGAATATGGATTAAAAAGGAAACTAACATCGCCACCATATTTGAATGCATTGTCCCTGGTGCCATATGCACCGTATCCACCTACCGAAACAACCTTCGATATTTCATCATTGGTATGAAGACCCGCACCCAGCCTGAAGTTTTCGTAGCCATTATAGTTAAGTACTTTATCCAGGTCCCAACTTACAAAACCGGTCGCCAGTTTCCCCGAGCCAAGGGCTTCGAACCATTTCAGCTTTTGGTCAAAATGCTGCGCCTTGCCAATGCTGTCAATAACGTGGTAGGTATTCTTTTCCTTGGTTGATAATGTATCAATTCTGTATTTGTTCCATATAGAGTCCGATTGCTTCGCAGCATTCTTTCCTATTTCTACCTCTACCTTGCCAAACTCCTTTCGGGTTAAACCGGTATCGAGAACTATATCTCTAATGTAACTGAGGGTAACTACTTTCAGTTTGTTATGTTCGTCGCCCGGGTTTATAACCTTGTTGCCGCTTGACACTGTAGTATCGCTGACCAGGATGTTATTATATATCCAATCGGTATTCAACTGCACAGGGAACCATTGTTTATTATTTATGAACTCGTACTTCTGTTGAATATTTATACTTACGGTCTGATCTTCGCTGACGGGCTGGGCAAGCACATTCTGCAGGGCATAACCATTAGTATTAATATATAACACGCCCTTCATACCATCGAAGTTTTTGCTTTTTTTAGGATTAAATGATATTACATAAACACTGTCCTTTCCTGTATATAAAGTGTCTTCTATGTGATAGTTATATCGTTTAATCCCAGCATCAGTTATAGGATTAAGGTAACTCTCACCCAATATTTCAATATTATCCTGGTAGAATGAAAATGACTGTAATTGATTGGCCAGTAGTGCAAAAGGAGATTCTTTTAAACCAGATGTACGCGATGCAATAATCTCCTCATAATTATGATTGGGATAGAGGAAGCGCCGTTTACTTACTGATTCAGTAAGGAATATGTATTGCTTGCGAAGGAAGTTCGATAAGCCTCCTTTGTGTTTCTTAGAAGTATCTGCCGCCTGCTTGATTTTAATGGAATCAAGGGAATTAATGCTATCTGCAGGGGCTTTCATATCTGCCGTGCTGTACATCTTGTTGTACGAAGCGTATGTAAATGAATGTACCTTTTCAGGGTTGTTTTTATCGCGGTTGTCAATAGCCCGCTGAATAATACGTAATGCAGGATTTACGCCCGGCAATATCTTTACTTCATTCAACTGGTAAGCTAATTCTTCAAGCTTAACAACAAGGTGTTTAATGACAATGCCTGTATCGTGTATAGCTATTATAAGGTCCTTGTACCCTACGTAGGTAAAACTCAGCGAGGTTATACGAGAGGAAGAGGTGATTTTAAAGGTACCATCAATGTCAGCCGTGGTGCCTATTTGCGGGTTTCCCGTTACTATAGCATTTACAAATGCCAGGGAGGCCCCAGTATTCTTATCTATAACCCTGCCTTCAATGGTATAGGGCTGAGCAACGCATGATATTGCAGTACCAATTGTAAAAAGAAGGAATGCTAAAACTCTTTTCATGCCGGAAAACAAATGTACCACAATCTGTACACGGTATATATAAAGCAGAAACCCCCGACAATGCAGCCAGGGGTTTCCTTGTAAGGTTAAAATTTATTATTCCTGTGAAGCGCCACCATCGCCGCCTGCACCTTGTTTATTCATTCTTTCCTGTTTCTTTTGCGCCATATAGTCTTTCATCTTCTGAATCTGGTCAGCGCTTAAAACTGTCTTAAGTTGGTTGTCGAGGTTTTCCCTGTTTTGCTTGTTGGCTGCCTTCATACCATCCTTGTCGCCCTGGTATTTCTGCCTGTTATCCATACGGGTTTGCACAAAGGTTTGTATCATTGGCTTAACCTTAGCAGCCTGGTCGGGAGTAAGGCTACACACAGTTGTGTAGTCATTCATAAGTTTTTCGGTTTGCTTGTCAGCATTTGCATCTTGTGCTTGCACGGCAAACAGGCCGGCAAAAAAGATACCAAGTGTTAATACGAGTTTTTTCATGTTGGTTTTATTTAGTTATTAGATGATTTAGGGTTATTATAGTTTAAAGGTAAGCATTAAATATTCTGCATTCCAAGTAAAAGCACAGGGTTTTCCATTAAATGTTTGAATGTCTGCAGGAAAGCCGAGCCTGTAGCGCCGTCGACAACCCTGTGGTCGCACGATAAGGTTACTTTCATAACATGGCCCGGAACAATCTGGCCGCCTTTCACTACCGCTGTTTCTTTTATACCACCTACTGCCATAATGCAGGCATCGGGCGGGTTAATTATGGCGGTAAACTCTTCAATACCAAACATGCCCAGGTTAGAAATGGTAAATGTATTTCCTTCCCAATCGGCAGGTTGCAGTTTTTTATCTTTTGCTTTTTGCGAGTATGCTTTTGTTTCAGCGCTTATTTGCGATAAGGTTTTGCCATCGGCAAAGCGGATAACAGGAACTAGCAATCCTTCTTCAACTGCTACAGCAACGCCAATATGTATATGCTTATTATAGCGGATAACATCGCCCCTCCACGAGGAGTTTACTTTAGGGTGCTGGCGCAAAGCGCTTGCCACGGCCTTAACAACAATATCGTTGAAAGATATTTTTACAGGAGCCACACTATTAATAGACTCTCTTGCCTTCATCATTTCATCCATCAGCATTTCAATGGTCAGGTAGAAATGTGGAGAAGTGAATTTGCTTTCGGCCAGCCTGCGGGCAATGGTTTTGCGCATTTGCGAAACAGGCTCTTCAGTATAACTTTCAATACCGGTAAATTGCGATGCACCGCCGCCGGCATAGTTTTCAATATCACGTTTTATTACTCGTCCGCCATCGCCGCTACCTTGTATAAAAGCAGTATTGATGTGGCGTTCTGTAGCCATTTTCTTAGCGAGAGGAGAAACTTTTGAGCGGCCGTTTGAGCTTGCCGGTGCAGAATGTGTAACGGTAACTTGTTGCGCTACAGGTTGCTGGGCAGGTATACTTGTACTTGCAGCAACCTTAGGTTGCTCCTGAACTTTTGTTTCCGCCTTGGGTGCTTCTGTCTTAGGCTCTTCTTTTTTAGGTTCAGTAGCAGGTGCTTTCTTGTCTGACTCTATAAGCGCTTTAACATCTTCATTGGGTTTGCCAACAATTGCAAGTATAGAATCTACCGGTGCTGTTTTTCCTTTTTCAACTCCAATGTAAAGCAATGTTCCTTCCTGGAAAGATTCAAATTCCATGGTGGCCTTATCGGTTTCAATATCTGCCAGCAACTCCCCGCTCTTTATTGTATCTCCAATCTTCTTATGCCATTGGGCAACAACGCCCTCTGTCATGGTATCGCTAAGCTTGGGCATCCTGATAATTTC
>JABDGY010000063.1:0-688 GCA_013285805.1 Bacteroidota bacterium
GGGTGTGAAGAACTGATGGCACATGGCCTATTACCTCAATCCCTACAAATACCATAAGGATAAGCATATACAACATTTGCATGTGCGCGCTGATGAATGTGAAAATGTGTTCCATATACTGTGAATTTTAAATGCTAAATTGTGAATGTTAAATTATGCGGTAACTGGTTTGTTTACTGAAGGGTGAACGGCAGCGCCTTTATGGGTAATAAGCGAGCCTTTGGTAATTTCTTCTTCCATTTCCCATTTAAAGCCGTCTTTGGTGGCAAGGTGATAGAGGAAGGTTGCAATATTTTTAGCGTACAGTTCGCTGGCGTTTAACGGGAGCAAGCTGGGCAGGTTCGATTCGCCCAATATTTTAACTCCATTAGGTGTTACCACGTTTTCATTCATTTTGCTGCCAACTACGTTACCGCCTTGTTCAACAGCCATGTCGACAATTACAGAGCCGTTTTTCATGCTCTTAACCATTGCTTCGCTGATGAGCACAGGCGCTTTTCTGCCCGGTATAAGAGCGGTGGTAATTACTATGTCGGCCTCAGCTACGTGCTTGGCAATAAGTTCCTGCTGGCGTTTCAAAAACTCTTCCGATACGCCTTTTACATAACCGCCTTCAATCTTTATAGAGTCGTCGCCTTTTACTTCAATAAACTTGCCGCCTAACGATTCAACCTGTTCTTTAGTCTCT
>JABDGY010000063.1:708-8840 GCA_013285805.1 Bacteroidota bacterium
CCTGTGCTCATCAGCGAAGCAATGGTTAAGAGCATGAAAAACGGCTCTGTAATTGTCGAATGTCTGATACTTCAACAATAGCGCCTAAACGCTTAGCAGTTGCAATGGCCTGTAAACCTGCCACACCGGCGCCCATAATAACAATTTTGCTTGGCTTAATAGTTCCTGCAGCGGTCATCATAAGCGGGAATATTTTACCCAAGGCATCTGCAGCCAATATAACCGATTTGTAACCGGCCAGGTTAGCCTGAGAGCTTAATACGTCCATTTTTTGCGCCCTTGAAATACGGGGTATGGCATCCATTGAAAAGGCCGATATTCCTGCTTTTGCACAGGCGTCAACCAGTTCGGGGTGGGTGGCCGCATACATAAATGAAAGCAGCACCGCATCCTTTTTCATGTTGGCAATGTCGGTATTCGCTGGGGCATTAACCGACATAATAACATCGGCCGTGGCAAACAACTCTTTACGGTCGTTTACAATGGTGGCTCCGGCGGCTGTGTAGGTATCGTCGTTAAAGTACGAATTGGCTCCGGCGCCTTTCTCTATGGCGCACTCAAAGCCTTTCTTAACCAGGTCCTTAACCACATCGGGGCTAAGCGCTACGCGGTTTTCTTTCAGTTTGGTTTCTTTAGGTACGGCTATTCTCACGTCGTATGTAATTTAGTAAGTACTCCTCTTAGTACAACGGCATTTTTTGCTGTTGTGGTGGCAAATGTAAAAAAATAGTGGAAACTTACCCTACACTATTTATCAATGAAAATAACAATAAAAAATAACAATAGAGGGGTCTGTGGAGCCCTTTATTGGCAGGATGTCCATTGTTATTTACAATGAAATACAATGAATGAGATAAGTAATTGAAAATCAGTTAATTGTGAAAATATATTGATAATCAATAAGTTGGATTTTTTAGCGCTGAGCATACAAGGGTAAATACCCATTAATGAGCACGTAGAAAATAAATAAAAAAGGAAACTACTTCACCAGCTTCTCAAGCTCGGCGGCAAGTTCTTCGCCCCTTAAGCCCTTGGCAATAATAACACCATCGGCATTAAGCAGGAAGTTAGTAGGTATAGAGAATACGCTATAGGTAGATGCGGCAGCAGATTGCCAGCCTTTAAGGTCGCTTACATGTGTAGGCCATGAAAGGTTGTCGTGCTTAATAGCGGCTACCCACGATGCCTGGTCCTTATCGAGCGATACGCTGAATATTTTAAAGCCTTTGGCTCCTTTGAATTTTGAATCTTTGTATTTGTTGTACGTAGCAACCACGTTAGGGTTCTCGGCACGGCATGGGCCGCACCACGATGCCCAGAAATCGACCAATACTATATTTCCACGAAAGGAATAAAGGTCGAGCTGCTTACCATCGGGGTCGTTAAATTTCAGGTCGGGCGCTATGTTGCCGATTTCAATTCCCACTGAATTGCCCTTTGGTTGTTCTTTTAATGCAAAAGCCGCAACGCAAAAAGCTACTGCTGTTAGGGCTAATATTATATTAAGTCGTTTCATACTAAGCAGGTTTTATAAAACAAATATAGGCTATTTTCTTACTATATCGGCGCCCAGGTTACGCAAGCGTGTATCTATATTCTGGTAACCGCGGTCAATCTGTTCAATGTTATGTATGGTGCTTTTCCCTTTCGCCGACAGTGCAGCTATCAAAAGCGCCATACCCGCACGTATATCGGGCGATGTCATAGATATTCCCTTCAGGTTGTGTTCATGGTTCATACCAATAATGGTTGCCCTGTGCGGGTCGCAAAGTATTATCTGGGCGCCCATATCAATAAGTTTATCTACAAAAAACAGGCGGCTCTCGAACATTTTCTGGTGAATAAGCACGCTGCCTTTAGCCTGTGTTGCTACAACAAGGGCTACACTTATCAGGTCGGGTGTGAAACCGGGCCATATAGCATCGGCAATGGTAAGTATAGAGCCATCGAGGAATGTATCTATTTCATAATGCTCCTGTTCCGGAACATAAATATCATCGCCCCTTCTTTCCAGCTTTATACCCAGGCGCTGAAAGGTAGATGGAATAATGCCTAAATGTTCATACCCGACATTTTTTATCGTTATTTCCGACTTGGTCATAGCTGCAAGGCCTATAAAGCTACCAATCTCAATAAAGTCGGGCAGTATGGTGTGTGTGCAACCTTTCAACGAGGTGACACCCTGAATAGTCAGCATATTTGAACCCACGCCTGTTATGTTGGCCCCCATGCTGTTCAGCATGTGGCATAATTGTTGCAGGTATGGTTCGCATGCGGCATTATAAATAGTAGTTGTGCCTTTTGCAAGTACAGCAGCCATTAAAATATTGGCAGTGCCGGTTATTGATGCTTCGTCGAGCAGCATATAGGTACCTGTAAGACCTTTATCGGAATGAACTTTGAACAGGTTATTTTCTTCTTCGTATACGAATTTGGCGCCTAGTTTTTCAAACCCTAAAAAATGGGTATCGAGCCTGCGGCGGCCAATTTTATCGCCACCGGGGCGGGCAATATAGGCGTGGCCGTAACGGGCAAGCAGCGGGCCCACCATCATTATAGACCCACGCAATGACGCGCTTTTTTTCTGAAAATCAGGCGAGGCAAGTACTTTCAGGTCAATAGTATCGGCCTGGAAGGAATAGCTTTCAGCTTTAAGTTTTTCAACCTTTACACCCAGGTCTTTCAACAGGCTTATCAGGTTATTTACGTCTAGTATGTCGGGAATATTGTGGATTACTACCTTGTCGGCAGTGAGTAGGGTTGCGGAGATAATTTGCAATGCTTCATTTTTTGCACCTTGAGGAATCAGTTCCCCGCGAAGGCGTTTACCGCCTGTTATCTCAAAAGCCCCCATTTCTGTTTTTCTTTTTTTTGTTTTTCTTTTTCTTGTTGTTGCGAGAATTGTTCGTATTCTGGCTCGGGAGCAAAGATACCTGTACATTATTCAGTTTCGATACGTCCTTTAACTGAAGTTTTCCACCGGATAATTCACTAATGTCGGTTATAATGGTTCCGTCATTCACGCTGCTTTTGTTCCAGGTCATGTATGACTTCTTCATTGACATGGCTATGTATTCCACAAGCTTATCCCTCTCGTCAGAGTCTTTATACTCAGCCGCTTTTCTAAGCAAATCTTCATTTATTTTTCCGTAGTGCCTGAATTTTATTTTCGAAAAAGGATATTTAAGGCGCTGTGGTTTGGATTCAAATAAATCGGGCGAAGGCTTGGGATAAGGCCCATCTACATCAAGCTTAAACTCAGTAATAATATGCAAGTGGTCCCACAATTTGCGGCGTAATTCTTCGCTGTCTTTGGCATAGGGGTGTACCTGCGTCATGGTTTGAATAACAGTTTGTGCGGCACGGTTTCTTTCCTTGCGGTCTTTAATAGCCAGCAGGTGTTCCGCCATTTGCTGCACATTGCGCCCGTATTCGGGTATTTTAAGTTTCTGGCGGGCAGTATTGTATTTCATATAAATGAATTAATCGTATTCGTTATGCGGTTAGGAATGCTTTTGCAATATAAGCATTTTCAAGGCAAATTACCTTACTATTTCAATACGAACGGCGGACAGCTATTCTCAATAGAACTTACCGAAATGGCTCACGAAGCCTGCTTTCTTTTTAAGCGCTTCATAAAGGTCATACTGGGCCCTGTTCTGCAGAACCTGTTGCTGTTGTTGCTGAACAATTTTGAAATCCTGTGCGCCGGTTGTGTAAACAGAATCTACCTGTATTACATACACACCCTGTTGCCCTTCAAGCGGCTGAGAAAGCGTATTGGGCTTAAGAGCCACCATTGTACCCAGCAGTATATCTTCTTTTCCTATGCCAGGTATGCCATACATTCCGAATGAGAGGCGCTGCAGGTTAGCCGCAGGCGTATTTACTTTCTGGCCAAGGGCCGCTATATTGGTTACACCTTGCATAGCCGATTTCATGTCCGCAATAATTTTTTCAGCTTTCTTGTGCATCATGGCTTTTTCTTTTACCTGGTCCTTCACCAGTTCAAATGGTGCAGTACCGGCAGGAGTTACCTGTACAAGATGGGCTACTACATACCTGTCGCCGCCCACATCAAATACGGTTGAAATATCGCCCTGTTTTGCCTGGTATGCCCAGCGTATAAGTTCTTTTGGCGAAGTAAGCCCCGGTACGGTCTCGTCGTTTTCCTTTAAATCGGCAACACGTTTATTCATCTTTTCCGCGCTGGCTTCAAAGTCTTTTTCGGTTCCATTTTTACCTGCAAATGCGCTGGCCTGGCCATATACAGTATTCATAGTACCCGTACTCGGGCCAATGTTCTTCGATACAATACCTACATGCAGGTACTTGTGTCTTTCAGCCTGGTCGGTTATATATATAAGGTGATAGCCGAATTCACTCCTCACTTCTATTATATCTCCTTTGTCACCAAAGAAACATGCATGGTCGAATGCGGGAACCATTTTCCCTTGCGTGAACCACCCCAGGTCGCCACCTTGCTGTCCTGAACCGTCTTGTGAATTAGCCTTAGCTATTTCCGCAAAATTGTCCTTGGTTACAATAGCTTTCAGGCTATCAATTTTTTTCTTTGCCCCTGCCCATGCTTCTTCTTCCGATGCTGCTTTAACGGGCCTGATAAGTATATGGCTTGCACGCACCGAATCAGGCAGCCTTGCCACATCCAATAGCTTGGCAATCCTTATCTGGTTACCTTCCCTGTAGGGGCCATAAACATATTCCTTATCGGCATCTTCCATAACACTGTCAATGGTAGAAGGTAAGGTGCCTGTTTTATGGTAATTAGGGTCGACAAAATGCGCATCAGAATTAGCTGCAATAAATGCTGAATCGTCTTCAGCTTTAATAGTTTTAAACATAGCAGCAAGGCTATCTGCTTGCCTTTGCAGGTCGGCCATATCTTTATCGGTAGGGGTAGCCTGGAAACCAACATAGTCTATCTTTCTCGATTCCTCAGGTTGCTCAAATTCATATGTATGCTGGTTATAATAACTCTGTAAATCCTGGTCACCCAATGTAATAGTGTTATCGGCAACCGAAGCGTATTTCTTCAATACGTATGAGATATTATAATATTGATTCTGCTCAACCACTTCCTGCTTGGCTTCTGCATCGGTAACAAATAAGCCATTCTTCACAAGGTCGAAGTATTTACTTTGCAACTGGCGTATTAATACCTGGTGTTCTTCCTGGCTCCAGCTAAGCTGCCCTTTTTGGTCTAATTGCTTAACATACTGGTCAACTGCAGCCATATTAAGGCCTCCAGTACGAGGGTCCATAAGCTGGTCGTAAATTTTTCCTGTTTGCGGATTGGTAAAATAGTGTACCAACTCAGGTGCCGGGTGGTGGCCAACCATTATGTCAACCAATTCGCTATCGCTTACTGTAATGCCCAGTTTCCTGAATTCACGGCCCATAACAATGTCAGATACCATTTCCTGGAAAACCGATTGTTGTATCTGGTCAGTGGTTTGCTTGTCGAGGGTTTCCATGTCATTGACATATTTTTGAATAGCCTCGAACTGTTCTATCTTTCCACTTAAATCTTTGAAATCAATTTTTTCTCCGTTAGCGGATGCAACAACGTTCTCGTTGCCGCCAAAGAAAAACTTACCTGAAGTAAGTGCGTCTTCAAGCACGAATATAAGCAGTGAACCGCCTATTAAAATCACTACAAAAATACCTGCCCTGCGGCGAATTGTTTCTAAAATACTCATATCATTTATCAATTGAGGGTTGCAAAGATAAAATTTTGGTTGAAATAGGCACTATTTACACTGTTTCAACACCATTTTGTCGAAAAAAACCTATAAACCCTTGCCGGCAAAGGGCTTTTAATGGTTAAACTTGTAACAAAACAGCCTGTTTTACCGTTTATTATTTTAACCTATACTTAACATATGGCTATACTGAATAATAATTGGCTTACCGAAAAGTGCATAGACTTTGAATACAAGAAATATGTATTGCTTGCTTTTTTGCAGGATGTGAACAAAGATTTCGAGGTGCAAAGGCTATATCCGTCACTTCGCGAACTCATTACCCATTACCGCCAGCTTGTTTCTATAAAAGAGAAGAAAGAAGAATTATATCGAGGATTTCCGCAAAATGCCAAAGAAATTGACGCGGAAAATATGCAGATTTTATATGAGAAAATAGTGCAGGACGATGAGTTAATGAAAGAACTGGAAACCATAATAGATTTTTCTATTCCCCATTTTCAGCATTACCTTACCGAGGGGAAGAAAATATATGAAGCCATAGAATCGCAGCTAAATATATTCCCGGTGGGTGTAATTCCCCTTCACGCTAAGAATGGTTATATATTTATAAGGGACGGAAAAGATGCCGACACCCAGGTTTATGAATATGATATTACTCTTTTTGAGCAACCTGAAGCCAAGTACAGAGGCATACACACCCAGTTTGTAAAAACACAGGAGATGGATTTAGGCATGTCGTACCAATATATAAAGCTTGAACTGCTTAAAGAAAAACAGGATTTGCCTAATCCGGCAACATACGCTATAGAAAGTGAATGGGTAGTACCTCTTGAAGAGACATTATTACCCATAGCAAAGCGCCGTTTATTGCGTTATGTAGAAGGAAATGCGGCCTGAGAAATACTGAATATCGAACAAGGAATAACGAATGCTGAAGTGAATTCACTTCGATGTTCAAAATTCAATGTTCGTTATTCGATATTATAGAGTTCCGCGCTTTGCCTGTTCTCTTTCTATCGATTCAAACAAGGCTTTAAAGTTACCGGCTCCAAAACCTTTAGCGCCCATACGCTGAATAATTTCAAAGAACAGGGTAGGGCGGTCTTCAACAGGCTTTGTAAATATCTGCAATAAGTATCCTTCTTCATCAGCATCTACCAAAATAGATAGCTTTTGAAGTTCTTTAATATCTTCTTTCATCATATCTTTATGAGAACCCAAACGAGCGGGGATTTCATCGTAGTAAGCTTGTGGAGGAGGAGGTAAAAACTCAACTCCCCTTGCTTTTAATTCATGGACAGTTTTAATTATATCATCGGTTGCCAGGGCAAGGTGCTGCACACCCGGGCTTTCATAAAAATCAATGTATTCTTCAATCTGCGATTTCTTTTTCCCCACAGCCGGTTCGTTAATAGGGAATTTGATACGGCCATTTCCGTTACTCATTACCTTACTCATTAAAGCAGAGTATTCTGTGGTAATCTGCTTGTCGTCGAAACTTAAAAAGTTTACAAAGCCCATTACATCTTCGTACCATTTCACCCATGTATTCATTTCTCCCCAGCCTACATTACCCACCATGTGGTCGATAAATTTTAAGCCTACCGGGGTTGGATTGTAGTCGCTTTTCCATTCCCTAAAGCCGGGCAAAAATGCTCCTTTGTAGTTTTTACGCTCCACAAACATGTGTACGGTTTCGCCATATGTATATATGCCTGAACGCACCACTTCGCCATGCTCATCTTTTTCAACGGTCGGTTCCATAAAGGGTTTTGCGCCACGCTTTGTGGTTTCTTCAAATGCTTTACGGGCATCTTCTACCCATAGCGCAATTACCTTTACACCGTCTCCGTGTTTTTTTACATGCTCACCAATGGGCGAACCGCTTTTCAAGGCTGTAGTCAAAACAATCCTGATTTTATCTTGCTTCAATACGTACGATGTGCGGTCTTTTAATCCTGTTTCCAGGCCCGCATAGGCATGCGATTGAAACCCGAATGCGGTTTTATAAAAATGGGCAGATTGTTTTGCATTGCCCACATAAAACTCTACATAATCAGTTCCTAATAGGGGCAGAAAATCCTGCGCGCCTTCAAATATTTTATCTAATCCGTATTCTACGTTTTTTACTTCCTTTGACATATACTTAATTTTAAATTATGAATTTTAAATTTTAAATTTCGGAATAATCTTTTAAATTTTCCTGAGTTGTTTTGACTATCGCGGTTATTATCCGAATTATTTCATCTATTTCTTTTAATAGAGAACTACAATCTAAAACCGCAATTTTACTTTTTTCTATAAGAATAAGCCAATACCTGGTTTCCCTTGCTTCTTTTGAGGCTATTGCCATTTTATTGATGAAGTCTTTTTTACTTTGAGCAGCTATTGCCTCATTTACATTTG
>JABDGY010000064.1 GCA_013285805.1 Bacteroidota bacterium
TAACAGGCATAGGCAACATAGGCGACGAGTATGAAAATACCCGCCATAATATCGGCTTTAAAATAGCCGATGCATTTGCTAAGAAGCACGGGGCCACCTTCAATGTAAACAGGCGTTATGGCGCTGTTGCCGAAGTTTCCCTTAAAGGCAGGAAGATTATTCTGTTAAAACCCTCTACTTATGTAAACCTGAGCGGCAAGGCCGTGCGTTACTGGCTCACGGAAGGCAAAGTGCCACTGCATCATTTGCTGGTGGTGCTCGACGACCTTGCATTACCTTTTGGTTCACTGCGCTTAAAAAGCCAGGGAAGCGATGGCGGCCACAACGGCTTGAAGAACATACAGGAAATACTGAACACCAATAATTATCCTCGTTTACGTTTTGGTATTGAGAATAACTTCCCGAAAGGGGCGCAGGTAAATTATGTGCTGGGCGAGTGGAGTAAGGAAGAAGAAGCCAAACTACCTGAGTTTATTACCAAAGCAGTCGATACCATTGAATCCTTTTGCCTGATAGGCATTGAAAGGACCATGAATACGTATAATAAAAAGTAATCAAAATCAACTCTGGAAGAGTTTAATGTTAATAGCCCCGCCTTTCAAGGCGGGGTATAATATGTCCCTCTCCCCCTGCCCCCTCTCCCTGGAGAGGGGATTGAGGGGTGTGGGCAATATGCTCCCCGGCATAAATGCCGGGGCTACTAATATCTTACCCCTACGGGGTAATTACAGATAAATAAAATCAAGATTAGTTATCTACCAGCGTGCCAATCTTCTCTTCCCTGAGGAGGCGCTGGAGGTTGCCCTTTTTGTTGATGTCGAATACTATGATGGGCAACTTGTTTTCTTTGCAGAGAGTGAAAGCAGTGAGGTCCATTATTTGCAGGCCCTTGTTATAGGCTTCATCGAATGTAATGCTATCGTAGCGGACTGCGTTCTTATCTTTTTCCGGGTCGGCGGAGTAAATACCATCTACGCGGGTGCCTTTAAGTATAACGTTAGCTTCAATTTCTATGGCCCTGAGGCTGGCTGCAGTATCGGTGGTAAAGTAAGGGTTGCCAGTTCCAGCACCAAAAATAACCACACGCCCTTTTTCAAGGTGGCGCACCGCCCTGCGGCGGATAAAAGGCTCGCAAATTTCTTTCATTTCTATGGCCGACATAAGCCTTGTGGGTATGCCCAGCTTTTCGAGTGATGATTGCAGTGCCATGCTGTTAATAATGGTGGCCAGCATTCCCATATAATCGCCCTGCACACGGTCGATGCCATTGGCAGTAGCCTGTATGCCGCGGAAAATGTTGCCCCCGCCAATAACTATTGCAACCTGCGCGCCTGAACTAATAGCGGTTTTTATTTCCTCGGCGTAATGCTGAACAGCCTGTTGTTCTATACCAAATTGCTGGTTGCCCATCAGCGATTCGCCACTAAGTTTGAGCAGGATGCGTTTATATTTCATGGCACAAATATTGCAAAAAAAAATCCTCCAATCGGAGGATTTTTAATTATTAGCCTAATACTATTCTTTTAAAGCCCGTTACTTTCAGCTCTTTGTCGTTGTCCTGTATATATTGCTGAACCGTTTTTTTACCGTCTTTAATAAAGTCCTGGTTAAGCAGGGTAGCTTCTTTATAGAATTTGTTCACCTTACCTAAGGCAATCTTGTCGAGCATTTCCTCGGGCTTGCCTTCCTGGCGGGCTTGTTCTTTAGCCACAGCCAATTCGCGGTCAAGGGTTTCCTGGGTAACGTCGCTCTTGTCTACTGCTATAGGAGCCATAGCTGCTATCTGCATCGAAATTTCCTTACCTACTTCGGCCAGGTTGTTGGCGTTAGCTTTGTTAAAGCCCACTATGCTGGCAAGCTTGTTGCCGGGGTGGTTATAGGTAAACACCTTTTCAGCGTCAATTCGTTCAAAGCGCAGTTCCATTTTCTCGCCAATCTTACCAACGTACTCGGTAATTTTCTTTTCAATAGAAAGGCCGTCAGCGTATGTAGCCGCTTTTAATTCGTCAACCGTGGTAAAGTTGCCGTTAAGGGCAATGTTTCCAATGGTGTCGACTAGCTTTATAAATTCTTCGTTGCGGGCAACAAAGTCGGTTTCGCAATTCAATACTACCAATATGCCTTTCTTACCGTCAGCGGTAACCTTAGCCAATACCACGCCTTCTTTAGCGTCGCGGTCGCTGCGGTTAGCAGCCACTTTCTGGCCTTTTTCACGGAGTATATCAATAGCTTTTTCAAAATCGCCGTTGGCTTCGGTCAGGGCCTTTTTACAGTCCATCATGCCGGCGCCGGTTTGCTGGCGTAGTTTATTTACATCAGCTGCTGTGATGTTCATAGCTGCAGTTGTCATTTAATTGTTGTATTAACGTTTTACAGGGCCTCTTCTTTGACCACCTGCACCGGGAGCGCCCCCTCCACCGGTTCTTTTCCTTTGTCCGCCGCCATGTGGGTGTGGCTTAGGTTTGTTGGTGGTACCGCCTTCAGTAACCACTTCTTCTTCATCTTCAGCATATTTAGGGCTGATGATGTCTACTTCTCCGCCTTCTTCACGGTCGTGTTCCCTGCCTTCGGCAAGTTTGTTGGTAGCCTGTGCTTCTTTCCTTTCTTCAATACCTTCTTTAATAGCGTTTACAAGTGTTTGAACCACTATGCGGATAGATGTAGAAGAATCGTCGTTCGCGGGAATAGCAAAGTCAACCTTATTAGGGTCTGAATTGGTATCTACAATAGCGAAGGTTGGTATGTTAAGCTTGCGGGCTTCTGATATTGCAATGTGTTCCTTAATAATGTCAACTACAAAAACGGCTGCAGGCAAACGGGTCATGTTGGCAATGGTGCCTAGCTGGTGTTCCAGTTTGTCGCGCTGGCGCGATATCTGTAACCTTTCTTTCTTTGAAAGAACGTCAAGCGTACCGTCGGTAGCCATTTTGTTCATATCGGCCATTTTACGCACGCTGCGGCGGATGGTAGCAAAGTTGGTTAACATGCCACCGGTCCAGCGTTCGGTAACGCAAGGGAAGTTAATATCCTTGGTAGCCTCGTGCACTATAGCCTTAGCTTGTTTTTTGGTAGCCACAAAAAGTATGGTACGGCCCGATTTCGCAATCTGCTTCATAGCGCCGGCAGCTTCTTCAAGCTTTACCAATGTTTTGTTCAGGTCTATAATATGTATACCACCCTTATCTCCGAAAATATAGGGAGCAATGTTTGGGTTCCATTTCCTTTTCAGGTGTCCGAAGTGTGCTCCTGCTTCTAAAAGTGCGTCAAACGAGGTTCTTGGCATGTGAAAGTTCTTAAAGTTTATAAAGTTTGAAAGTTCGTAAAGTCAAATAAAGTTATAAAGTTTGTAAAGTATCCGTAAAGTTTAGCGTTTTGTAAACTGGAATTTCTTCCTTGCTTTCTTTTGTCCAGGCTTTTTACGCTCAACCATACGTGGGTCGCGGGTAGTAAGGCCTGCGGCTTTAAGGGCAGGTTTGTATTCAGGGTTAATTTTTACCAGCGCGCGGGTAATAGCAAGGCGAAGCGCTTCGGCCTGGCCCTTTACTCCGCCGCCAATAATGGTAGCGTTAATATCGTGCTGGCCCGCTTCGGCAGGTATAATTACAAATGGCTGGGTAACGCAGTAGCGCAGTGTGCCGGTTTGGAAATACTGTTCCAACGGCTTTTCGTTAATGGTAATTTTGCCTTTGCCTTTAATTAAATAGGCGCGGGCTATGCTCGTTTTCCTTCTACCTATACAATGTATGGTTTCGCTCATGTTATACGCTGATTATGATTTGAATTTAAGTTCTTTCGGTGCCTGTGCCTCGTGCGGGTGCTTGGTGCCTGTGTAAATAAACACATTGCCTTGCAACGCGCGGCCCAGCTTGTTTTTAGGCAACATGCCCTTTATGGCCTTGTGCATTACCTGGGTAGCATCCTTTTGGAACACCTTAGCAGGGGTGCTGAACCTTTGTCCGCCCGGGTAGCCGGTATGCCTTACGTATTCTTTATCTTCAAATTTTTTGCCGGTAAAGCGCACTTTTTCGGCATTTATAATAATTACGTTATCTCCGCAGTCGGAATGGGGAGTGTAAAGCGGCTTGTGTTTGCCCCTTAATATTATGGCTACTTCCGAAGCCAGGCGGCCTACAATCTGGTTCTCGCCGTCAACTATAAACCACTGTTTGTTAGAGGTTTCCTTGTTGGCCGAGATTGTTTTATAACTTGGCGTGTTCACTGTTGTTTAGTTTAATATGTTCTTTATCCTTTTTTTGTAAAGGGGTGCAAAGCTAAGTATTATTTTAATATCTGCGAATATTTTTGCAAGAATCTTTGAAGATTCAGGTGTTAAAAACCCACTTTCCAGTAGGTTTTGCAAAAACTATGGCACTAAGATACTGATTTTGGCTGGTTTTGGGGCATTGGGCTACCCATCCTGTACATTGCTTAAGCATAATTTTGTAGTATTACGAAACAAAATAGAAGTAAGTGAATTTTTACGCTGGGGTAACAGATACGAACTGGTTCAACTATTTAAGTGGTATTAATCCTGAGGATGTTAATTTTTGGCGACCTGGAGGTAATAGTGCATTCAAGGCATTAGAAACAGGTGCACCCTTTTTATTCAAACTTAAGGCCCCAGCTAATGCAATAGGGGGAATTGGATTCTTTTCCTCATATTCTGCATTGCCAATACCAATGGTTTGGGAAATTTTTGGAAATAGAAATGGAACAGATACATACGATAAATTTTATTCAAGCATAAAGCAATTTCGAGCAGCTAATAATTCATTGAACGCAAATCCAAATGTTGGTTGCATAGTTTTAACTAATCCTGTTTTCTTTAAAAAGGAAGATTGGATTCCTATAAATTGGGGCTCGGGGATTGTACAAGGAAAAGGCTATTCGACCGAAGTACAAGATGGTAGAGAATTATGGCAGAGAGTACAAAATGTACTTCATAAATATCCGGTTGCAAATATTGAGGACTCAAAGAATCAGTTTATAATTAATGAGCCAGTTGAACAATATGGAAATTCTGTTTTAACAAAAGTTCGATTAGGACAAGGTGCATTCAGGGTTTTGTTGACCGATACTTATCAAAGAAAGTGCGCCATTTCGGGAGAAAAAACATTGCCTGTTTTAGAAGCTGCACATATAAAACCGTATGCCCAATCGGGCACTCATGAAATTTCTAATGGGTTACTTCTACGTTCAGATATCCATAAACTTTTTGATACTGGCTATGTAACTATTACTAATGATTTAAAAGTTGAAGTAAGCAAGAGGATAAAAGAAGAATTTGAAAACGGAAGAGAGTATTATAAATTCCAAGGGCAATCACTCGCGGTAATTCCGCAAGAGATAATTAATAGGCCAAATAGTGGCTATATTGAGTGGCATAACAACAATATATTTAAGGGGTAAAATTGAGTAGAGACATTTTAAAATATGAAAAATGTCTTTATGAAATTAAGGAAAGATTTGATATTATCTATGATAATTTAACTGGAGCGCGATCAAATGAAATTCATTTTACAAAGATTGAATCAATTTGCCTTCAATTTAGAAAGGTGATTGAATTAATAGTGTTCTCATCCCTAATAGCAAACAAGGAGGAGTATTCTAGGCAGTATGAAAAGTTTGCTAAGAACTGGAATATTAAACTTATAATAAAGGATTTAGAAAGAATTAATCCAGAATTCTATCCTATACCAACTGAGCAAGTGTTTATGCACATGGAAGACGGTCTGCCAGTTTATGATACTCCTCCAATTCAAAATGGTTTCTTGACTAAGATTGAATTAATTGAAATATATAATAAGTGTGGAGGTATTCTTCATGCAGAGAACCCTTATGGTCATAAGCGTGATTTAAAAAAGTTATTTCAAGAATTTCCCATATGGATAGAGAAGATAGCTAAACTTTTAAACCACCATAATTTGACATTAGTAGATAAAGAAACGATTATTGTAGGTCAGATGATGGGAGAAGATGGATTGCCACATGCAACGGAATTCAAGGCTAGCTAGGAATCTTAGTGAACCTTAGTGTAATTTCTTAGTGTCCTTAGTGGTGAATGTATTAAAGCCCCTTTGTGCCTTTGCGAGAGGATTATTCTACAGCTATTTTTCGTACCTTTGTAATTGAAATGAGTAAGCCGGTTAAAATATACAAGCCTAACAATACTGAGATATTGAACAATGTTCTTCAATCGTTCGAAATAGAGAACATTCATATTTCACATAGCACGGCCAACAAAATATTTCAGCGCCTGCTGAAAAAGCTTAAAAAAGCGAACGGATAACGGCCTCCATTTTTGAATAATCGCGGCTGGCAACTGATTTTACAGCCTCAACATAAGCTTCGAATTTATTCTTGCTGAAATTCTCAAGGTCAAGCAATTTGTGTCCTGCCTTTGCACACATAAGGTTAGCCAGCAGGCGTGCTGTTCGTCCGTTACCTTCTCTGAAAGGATGTATAAAAAGAAACTCGCCATGCACCCTGGCAATCCATACTATAAGCTCATTATCTGAATTATAGCTGTCGGGAATATTGTTCAGTATATCTTTTTCAAATTCCTTCATGCTTTGGCTAAGAAATTTAGCTGGAGGAAACATGAAGCCTCCTTTAGAAATATTAACCGTGCGCCATTTGCCTGCAAATGAATACAGATGCCCGAGCGCGCGTTTATGCATACGCATAATATATTTCAGGTTAAACCTGGTTTTAGGCGAAAGATCATCAAATAATGTTTTATATGCCAAAAGAAAACCTTCC
Source organism: Bacteroidota bacterium (assembly GCA_013285805.1). GTDB lineage: Bacteria > Bacteroidota > Bacteroidia > JABEUT01 > JABEUT01 > JABEUT01. The sequence continues at coordinate 6,763 of JABDGY010000064.1, forward strand.
AGTTCAGCTTGTTCAACCTCTGGTAGAGTAGTTAGTTTAAGCTTATTTGGCAGTATATCGTTTTCCGATTCTTCTTTGCTTACGCTGTATTTGCTTTTTACCATTTGGCCGTTTAAGACTATAGTACAAATATAAGACAAGAGTGTAATCAGGTTCACCGAGGCTAAAGGGTAGCCCTGATTAGTAATCGGGAATCTATGTATTAAGGGGCACGGCCAGATTCTTCACTACGTTCAGAATGACAAACCGTGGGATATTTAGAGGGATTATTATATTTACTGCATCATCTAAATCGATTCTCATGAAGAAAACATTACTTACCCTGGTTATAGTAATGGCAGGTTTTGCAATGCAAGCGCAGGTTAGCAACTGGCTGAACATACCGCCCCGCATACAGTGGCCCAATAACGATGGCTATTGCGGAGAGATGTCGATACAATCGTGTGGCTTGTATTACGGCGACTATATATCTGAGGGCCTTTGCCGCAATGTGGCCGGTGGCGAAGTGCTTATATATGTAAACGATACCACGGCCCTTGCCATACTGAAACTGAACTTTGTGGAGTGGGACCCGAACCCGCCGGCGCCCCAGTATCAGAATTACCTCGACTGGGTGAAAGGATACCTTAATAATAATGTGCCTGTAATTATAACCTTGTATGTAAGCGGCCTTAGCGACCCCGACTACGACCACATTGTGCCGGCCATTGGTTTCTATGCCCAAAAGGTAAACACTTACACAACTACCGACACATTAACCTTTAACGACAACTTTGCCACATCGTCTTTTTACCGGGTGTTCTCAACCCTATATGGCACACGGGCCACAGCAAGCAGCTCGGCGCCCTTTCCTTACTATGTACCCAAAAATGTAGACTATGGCGTTGCCGTTACCGGCAATACAGACTCGCTGCATGAAACACGCCCTGCGCACATTGTGCTTGCTGTTGACAGCGAACCCAACGTGAGCCTGGGCTTTAAGCCCGTTATGCTGAAGGCGCAAATAATTGCCGACTCGCTGACCATTGGAAAATCGTACGCGCTGCTGCGTTATAACGACTACAATAAATTACCCACACATGGCTTCAGCCCGTCGAATGCCAGCTCGGCCGTTTACTTTACCGCAACAGCTACCACAAAAACAGTAGTCGATTCTTTTATGTCGGACACAGCTGTGTTTTACCGTTGCATACCTTATAGCGCCACAGGCATAAATGAAGTAAGCGCGGTTAACGATAGCTCGCTGGTATACCCCAACCCCACAGCGGGGCAGTTTACCGTGCGCCTGCCAGCCAACGCCCAACAGCTTGAGGTGTTTGATATGGCCGGCCGCCTCATCCTAAAAAATGAAACCGTCAACCAAAAACAAATTGAAATGTCCCTGCCCATTGCCGGTGAGTACCTTATAAGGGTTAGTTGCGGTAAAATGGTTTATGTGAATAAGCTGCAGGTGGTAAAATAGTTGATAGTTGCTTCCCTTAAAATTA
>JABDGY010000065.1 GCA_013285805.1 Bacteroidota bacterium
TATATAAATGTGTAAACGATAGTTTTTGCAAAGCATTTTCGGTTTTGCCTTTTACCCATGCAAATAAAATATGGCTCTTTTCTTTCGAATCGGCACCCATTCCACTTAGAAACATAAAGGTTATTTGGGGGTTAGCCTCAAGCATGGCTTTTGCTGCTGCCAATGCATAATCGTGGGTAAGTTTTATATACTCTTCCTTAGTTACAAGCGATTGCGAAATACCCAGGCACCATATACAGGCATCGGAGCTTTTGAATAGTTCTTCTAGTCCTCCGTAGTTTAAGAAATCGTTATGAATTATAGTCTTTAGTTTAGGGTGCTGAATATCCAATGGCCTCCTTACAAGGGCAGTTACTGTTACTATATCAGTTTCATTAAGGGCTTCCCTTATTACCTCTGAGCCGGCTGTGCCTGTTGCCCCCGTTACTATAATAGACTTTCCCATATATCTTTACTGGTAGAGACGGCAAGTTATAGTTTTATACCTTAAGGTTATGCTTTTAAGCCCTCAAATAGCATATAAATTATTATATATTTGCAATCTCCAACTTTAAGCATTATGAGGAACAATACAGTGAAAATAACATCCGCTTTTTTAGGATTGGCATTTATATCAGTTACATGGATTGGCTGTTCATCAGATAATAAAAAAGCCAAGGATTTATTCGGAAAAGATGATAGCAATGCCACGCAAGATACCTCTGCAATTGGTATAAGAGTTGCAAAAGTGAAAGACATATTTACAAGCGTACCCGGTACGGTACAGATAATGCAATTGCTTAAGGCCGCGGGTTCAAAATATTCAGTTGATATACCTGCTGACCCAACAGTGGTTTCAAATTATTCAACCATGAAAGGACAGGCGCTTAACCTGGGTATATATGCAGCCGACCTTGCCTATGCCGGTTTGTTCGACCAGAAGAACGATGCCAGCCTTTACCTGCAGTCAGCCAACAAACTTTCAACTTCTTTAGGTATACCCGATGCATTTAACGATAAAGTTATTTCAAGGATAGATGCCAATATGACCAACCAGGATTCATTGCTTACTATTATAGTGCAGGATTTCTGGATCACTGATACCTACCTGAAGAAAAACCAAAGACAAGAAGTATCAGCCTATCTTGTTGCGGGCGGATGGGTTGAAGGGCTTTATATGGCTACTCAAATTGCGGCTAAGTCTTCCAGCAACATGGGTGTGGTAAATGAAATAGCTTACCAGAAAGTTACCCTGCAGGATTTAGTTGATATGATAAAGACATACCCTAATAGCCCCGGCTTACAGGATTTTTCAGCAAAGCTTAAAGCCATACAGGATGTATATGCCAATATACAGGTAGATGCAAGGCCTAAAGACGGTGCTGCACCAACCGATAAAACAATTTTATCCGCTGACCAGCTGAAGGCTATAACCGACGCGGTTACTTCGTTACGTAAAGAAATTATAGCGGGTTCTTAATTGCCCCTGCTCAGAAGGGCAGTGGTAAGGTCGAGTAATATTTTTTTCTCAGGCGCTTTTATAGAGGCAACCGAATTAACGGCTGCATTATGATAAAAGTCCATTTGTTTTTGGGCTTGCTTTAATACACCTAACTTTTCATAAATAGCTTTTACGCCCTCCACTTTTCTATTAGCATTGGGCTCGCTCAATAGTTTCTGTAATTCTTTCAAAGTATTACCTTTTGCCAGTTCAAATGCTTTCAATAATAAGTATGTTTTCTTATTATTGATTATATCGCCACCTGTTTGCTTGCCGACCTTTTGCTGTTCGCCAAACACATCAAGTATATCGTCCTGCAATTGAAAGAGCATTCCAATACTCGTTCCGAAAACACGCATGCTGCGGGCGTCTTTACCTGTTGCTCCGCCCAATATAGCACCCATCTCCAACGATGCTGAGAACAATGCAGCCGTCTTCAGGCTTATCATATATAAATAGTCGTCGATAGATACTTTGCTTTGGGTTTCGTAATTCATATCGAATTGCTGGCCCTCGCAAACCTTCAACGCGGTTTCATTAAATAAACGCAATATAGCAGGCAGGTGAGCCTTGGGCGTTTTGGCGATACATTCGTATGCTTTTATCAGCAGGGCATCGCCGCTTAATAACGCAATATTGGTGTTCCATTTAGCATGCACGCTGGGTTTGTTTCGCCTGAGTGGTGCTGCATCTGTAATATCATCGTGTATCAGTGTAAAGTTGTGAAACAGTTCAACTGCAATTGCTGCCGGTACAGCATTCTTTACTTGTCCGCCAAACATTTTGCATGCCAGCAAAACCATTGTCGGGCGCAGTTGCTTGCCACCCAGCCCGAGCATATAGCTCATGGGTGCATAAAGCTCATGGGGTTTAGCGGGTAAGTTTTTGCAAAAAGATTTTATTTCTTTTTCAATCTCCTGCCTGTACGCTACCGGAATGTTCACAGAATATGAGTAGTGTTATTTATTAAGCGCTTCAGGCCCTCTTCAAGGGGAACAGGTTTGCGGTTAAGCAACTTGCGCATACGTGCCAGGTCGGGTTTTCTTCTCGACATATCACCTTCGGGCAGAGGTGCCAGGTGTTCTATCTTCGATTTCGATTTGGTGAGTTTAATAATGGTTTTAGCCAGGTCGAGTATGGTTATTTCAATATCGCCCCCAATGTTAACCACATCGTTTATGTATTTATTTTCTTTAAAGGCAGTGATACATGCATCAACATTATCATCAATAAAGCAGAAAGTGCGCATCTGTTTGCCATCACCATAAATCTGTATGGTTTCATTTTTCAGTGCACGGGCAATGAATTTCGATACCACAAAGTCTTTGCTTTGCCTTGGGCCGTATGTATTAAAGAAGCGGAAAATAGTATACTCCAGTCCATACTCATGTTGGAATGATTTAAGGTAAGCCTCACTTGCATTTTTTACAATAGCATAAGGCAGGCGTGAGTTTAATGGAGTAGTTTCTTCATGTTGCGGGAAATGTATCGACTCGCCATACACTTCAGATGATGAAGAGAAGTAAACGCGTTTGACACCACTGTTCTTGGCAAAGTAAAGCAGGTTTTTTATGCCCGATAAATCCTTCAACACATTCACCGGATGGTCTAATGTGCGTTTAACACCAACCACTGCAGCATAATGGAAAATATAGTCGAATGCATGGGCATACATTACGCCCGAAAGGTCGCGCCATTCATTTACGTCGCACTTTATAAACTCGACGTTTTTATGTTTGGAAACAGGTATTTTGCTTTTTGAGCCTGTCGACAGGTCATCAATAATAACGATATCATTGGTTTTCTCCTTGGCGAGTGATTCTGCTAATGAACCGCCTATAAATCCTGCTCCTCCGGTTACAAGTATTCTTGGCATTTTTATTTAATGTTAAATTCTTAATTCTAAATTTTGAATGAGCAATCCCCTTTCATTAAGAATTCATAATTCAAAACTTAGACTTTGCTATTCTTCTCCGTTCAGCAAATTTGGCTACAAAAATACTGACTTCGAACAGTAAATATAAGGGAATTGAAATAAATACCTGCGATGCAACATCGGGTGGGGCTATAAGGGCAGCCACAATAAGCACTACGACGACAGAATGCTTGCGGTACTTTTTCAAAAAGGCAGGCGATATTATACCTAAAAGGGTAAGTATGTAGGTTACCATGGGTAGTTCAAATATTACGCCTATCCATAATACCAGGGTGGTTACTGTAGATACGTACGAGCGCACATTGGGCAGGTTTTGTATATCGGTGCCACTGCTCAGTTTAAAGTCGTTAAGGAAGTTTACTGTCCATGGCACAATTATAAAGTAGCTGAAACAAACCCCGATGAGAAACAGTATGCTGGCCGCAAATACAAATCCTCGTGTCGATTTCAGTTCAGTTGGCTTAAGTGCAGGGCTTATAAACCTCCATATTTCCCATAAAATGTAGGGCATGGTAATAATAAAACCCGCTATAAAGGTTCCCCACATATACATGGTAAGCTGTCCCCACATTTCGGTGTTTACCAGTTTAAACTGAACCTTGCTCTGCACGCAAAGCGAATTGCCCATGTGAAGAACCTCGGATAGTTTACATAATGCCCGATAGGTTATAAAACCGGGTTTGGTAGGGCCAAAAAGTATGGTGTCGAATATAAAATCGCTGTAAAAGAAAAGGACAGAGGTGATGACCAGCAGGGCAATAACAGAGCGCATAATATGCCAGCGCAACGCCTCAAGATGTTCAAGGAACGACATGCTTTTTTTCTTAGCCGTACTATTTTCTGCCTGCTCTGCCAAGTTGCCCCTTAGTGTTATCTTTGTTTTTCGATGAACAAAAGAACGAAAAAAACACTCTCTGTTGATGCCGTCCTGCTCAGGATGCAAAATTATTGTGCTTTTAGCGAAAGAAGCACCGAAGAGGTGAGGAAAAAGATGAAGGACTTCGACCTTAACCCTGCGGATGCCTGGACAGTGCTGGAGCGCCTTACCAAAGCAGGGTTTATTAACGAGGCCCGCTTTGCCAAATCGTTTGCCGGTGGCAAGTTCCGGATTAAGAAATGGGGCAAAAGGAAAATAGAAGTGGAGATGAAGAAAAAAGGCCTTTCGGAAGAGCTAATTGAAAAGGGTCTTAATGAACTGCCTGAAAAAGACTATTCCAACACCCTTGATGAGCTTTTGAAGAAAAAATGGGCGCAGATAAGCCGAAAAGAGGTTGATGCTAAGGATTATGAAGCCAAACAAAAGAACCGCCAGAAGCTTATCAGGTATGCCTTACAAAAGGGCTATGAAATGGATTTGGTGATGGAAAGGGTGAAGAAAATTGTAAAGGGTGAATGAGATTTTTTAATCTAACCAAGATTAGTTGGCAGGGTAAATAACAAAGTCATTACCCCTAAACATGCAGTTAAGGCTATTAATCAGATATTTACAAATATAAGGTAATTCATGAAAAATTTTCTTTGCCTCACTTGAATAATGACAATAATCAGTAATCAAGAATGAAATAAAATAATTAGATATCTGTAAAGACATTAAACAGGTTTTAATATACTCTCCTGAGTTGTATAAGTTATTGAATTGAAAAACTGAAACATTTGAAGGGTGTGTGGTAAGTGATAAATGTCTATATATCCCATCTACAGTATCTGTAATATTAGCATTCTTCATTAAATCATGCCAAGCAATAAAGAATGCGCGGTCTTGAATAATCTTTAATTTCCAGTCTTTATCTTTTATCCCTTTTTTTCTGATCTCGATTTTGGAGTCTTCATTAAGCTGACTGAAGCATGGGTTATTCTCAATACTCTTTATAATGGATTCGATTTGAAGTTTCTCGTCTTCTTTTTTTCTTTTATTTTCTTCTTCTTCGGTTCTAAAGTTTTGCCTATGCTTCAGACCGCTAAGGGCCCAAAGGTCATACTTAAGTGTTCTTTCATTTACATTTTTCGATTGAATATAGATATTATTAAAATTGCAAAAGGCTTCAAATTGTGAACGAACAATACTATTCATCGAAAAAACAATCTATAATCCCATGGATTGAGGTTTTATCTATTTGATTTTCGTATTGAAGTCCTTCGGACAAAGTTAAGAGGGAAATTGATTTTAATACTGTCATTTGAAATAATAACTGAGCGTCCCGATCAAGCTCAGTTTCAATTTTTGCACCCCTCAATTTTCCAATTATATAAAAAGCTGCATCAATAATGAATTTATTAGCTACTCTCTGTTCCATTAAATTATCAGGTAATAATAACCTGTTGACATCATATCCTGTAGAAGTGTTCATGGCATTAAATTTTACCCTAAAATATTAATAACTAGCCATATCAATAGCTAAATATTTTAGCATTATTGTGTCCCTCTAACCCTGAATAAATTAAACCGGTTTAATAACCACTTATTTTGTGTAGAGTAACTTTAAGTTGTAGGTGTACTAAAATAAATTGTTTTTATTCTTTAGTTAGAGCCTCCATTATTTCTTTCTTAAATGTTGCAAGAAATCCTAAAACATAACCCATATACCATATTATTATAAAGAATACTCCACTAAAAATATAAATATAGATGTTGTTAAATAGATAGGCTAATTGTATAAGTATTAATAAAAGGTCGAATAATTCATCCTCATATTTATCAGCTTTTGCAAATATGTATCGTAACTTTTTAGGGTATTTATCGGAAAGGAATTTCAAGAAATTCCTTAATTTGATTATTCTTTTGTCTTGACTATAAACATCCCAAAAGTCCTGCCCTGGCCTCATTGATGAGTTATTTATTTTATTTCTGGGTATTTTCAAGGGTAATCCAACCAAAGCGCCTATAGCGATGTATACAATAGCCCATATAAATGAGGCATGAAGTATAAACCAGAGATTATCTATGGAAATGATCTTTGATAAATCGAATACAGGGGACACCCCCCAGTGTTTGACAGTTATTAAACAGATAAGTATGAATTGGAGTATTGTTTTTAATGACTTATATTTTAACAGTTTGATAACGTCTGTCAATTCCATTTGTTCTTGCATTAGATAGTATAGTACAAAATAAGTTGTTTTTTAACGTCACTTGTATTTTTATAATGAATATAGTACCATGAGGTAGATGCCTAAAAATTCGTACTGGCTATTATTTATTATTGTCATGTTTTTTGAATAATCGCCTCAATCTGCTTTAATTGTTCGGGGCTAAGCTTTTGTATCTCTTCCTGGCTCAGCTTAAGGTTGTTAATCTGTATATAGTTGTGCTGGGTTGCAATTATGTTGTTGCCCGTGTTCTTATTTGTTAGGCCCATAACCTCAAAATAAAACCGCATGGCGTTTACATCGCCGTGAATGCATTTGGTATAAAGTGCGGTCATAATGGTTTGCCGCATAAGCTTGAACCGCTCATCGCGTTCTTTATAAAGTTCTCCTTTAGTAAAGGAGTTTAGATGCTTGTAAACTGTTGTCCGGGCCAAGCCTGTTTTTTTAGCTATTTCCGATTTCGAGGGCATACGTCGACAGCGTTGCAACGTCTCATTAATATAGTCGCATATCTTGTCGTGGTTTAGTTCCCACATTTCCTCGTTAAAATCGAGGGGCATAGTACACTCTATCTTATCAAGGAATGCTGAAAGCTGCTCGCCTTTAAGTTCACCCATAAATGAATTTCTTTTTTCGTCGAACAGGAGTTTCTCCTTCCAATTAAGGCTTTTATAATCTTCTTCCGTAATAGTTTGCTGCTCAAAAAGGGCATCAATTTTGCTTTGTAGGGCGCGGCTCGGTTTCATATTAAGTGGTTAATAGATGTAAAGATAAATATAATGTTTACTATATGTAATAAATAATTATTAACACCCCCTGTAAGAAACCATTAAATACAATACCTGCCTGTTTTTACGTAAAGCGCTGATAGCCAATGGAAATATGGGGTGTACACCTTTACGCCTCGGCAATACACATAAAGTATTGATAATCAATAATATGGTAATATGTAAAGGGTGGCAAAGTGTAAATACCTGTATACACCCCAATATAGATTAAGAAATGGGTTCAATTATCAAGTCATCAAATTATCAAACCCGCAAATATGGCTGCTTTTAAAGGCTTTTGGGGGTTGTTAATAGATAGCTCATTTTTCACCTTGCACCAAAGCAAAACAAATGTAAATTTGACCCGCAGTTTAAACAAGTAAAGCTTATGTCGACCTTAAAACAGCAACTCACTTCATCAATCGGTAAAAAAGTAACAATGGCGGCCACAGGGCTTTTCCTTTGTGTGTTTTTAATTGAACACCTGTATGGAAACGTGCTCCTGTACTTTAACGACGGTGGCGCCGCTTTTAATGAATATTCCCACGACGCGGTGCGTAACATACTGATCCGCATTATAGAGATAGTTCTTTTTGCTTCTATAATAATACACGTTTTACAGGCCATAATCATTACCCGCGACAATGCCAAGGCACGTCCTATAAAATATGCAGTGCCAACTTCATCAGCAGGCAGTTCATGGTTCTCGCGCAATATGGGTATTACCGGTTCGGTAATATTCTTCTTCATATCTATTCACCTCTATCACTTCTTTTTCCCATACCGCATCTTGCACGACAAAACGTATACCATTGCGCAAATGGTTAAAATCGGCTTTATGGATTATAAGTATGTAATAATATATATAGTGGGTGTTACCTTCCTTTTCTTCCACTTGTTGCATGCTTTCAGGTCAGCTTTCCACACCCTTGGCCTCAAC
>JABDGY010000066.1 GCA_013285805.1 Bacteroidota bacterium
TGAATTTGGGCTCTATGTTAGTCGACATGGGAGAAAGTTTTTGTTGTTAATTATTTGATTTAATCAGGCATTCATTTTCTTTCTGCCGGCCCTGCTTACCAGCCCGGTAATTAAGGCAATAATGCCAAAGATTATAATGAACATGATGCAAACCATGTGAATATCAGACATGCTCTCATCATCGTATGAATAATCGGAGGAAAGAACTTTAAAGATGGTTAAAGTATATTGCAGAAGCATTATAGCATATAGCAAGAATGTAATTTTAAATATGAAAAATGAAATTCTGTAAAATAGAGCACTGGGGCTACCCGGTTTTTCAGGTAAGGGTTTTGTGCGGTTTATCAGTAAAATGAAGAGAAGAACTAATCCAAACACTAAAAAAGTAACTCCGGCCGGCCTGCTCCATATTTCTTCTATGAAATATACAGACGCTTGCTCATATCCTCCGCTATGGCCGGGATTTGCTAAAAACAGCATTAAAATACCGAAAACAAGTATGGCGGCTATGCTGATAAGCGGGTAAGTAATATTTCTATTCATGATTGAATAAATTAATTGAATTTAGTTTGAATGTTGCAGTGGTTATTTTTTTGCTTTCATTTTATCTAAAGCGGCTTTCTTGAATTTCTCTATTTGGTTATAAACAGTGGGAGTACCCCTTTTACTAACACCATATCCGTAGGCCTCAATTCCTTTAGCGGCAAATTCCCCGAATTTGATATACTGTTCATCAATTTCATTAATGGCATCTCCTGTAAAAATTGTAACCTTTTTAAGATTAGGAAGTAATTTAACATCCTCAGTTGACTTTATAGTGAACTCCTCGCCTTGCCCATCCCAAATGGGAATTAGTTCCCGCACAACATCATTATTCGGGTCCTGTTCAATTTCTTCTACCTTAAGCAGGAGTTCAGCAGGAATGTCAAGTTCCATAAAATATTTTTTAGCCCTCGGTATCATTTTGTTGTCCTGCTTAGGGTTTGAGGCATTTGAACGATAAGCAGGTTTTAGTAATTTTTTGTCGTACATTAAAACTTGTATAACAGCAAGCTTAAAACTGAAATCTTTAAATTGTGTTTTCATGATGTACTTGTTTTTTTTCTTTAATGTACTATTCACGCCTGTTTTTTCAGGCATGCTATTATTTGGTCCTTAATTTTTTCATCCTTCCATGTAGAATAAATTTGTTTTAAAATAACGTCTTCTTTATATTTTATTACAAAGTACCGGGTGAAATTGCTCCTTGAAGGCAGCCAGTTTGATTTTGTGTCGGCTGTAAAATCACTTTTTCTTCCTGTTATTTTTTTAGGCTCCATTTTATCCTTATATTCTATAGTTACTTTATCATCAACCAATTCAAAACTCAGCAGAAAATACCTTGTATTTAAAGGGTCATTTGAAAGAAGGAACCACAATACAAGAAATATAACCATTATGGTAAAACTTGGCCCCAGGCCCAAAGGCGTTCCACGGGTTCCGTAAACTCCGGCAACAACGGCTATAACAATACAAATGGCTATCAGCTTTACAAATCGATTTGTACTGCGCTGCTTGTAATCCTGTTCTTCTTTTACTTCCAGCTTAATAGTTGTATTGTGAGACATTCAATAAAGATTTACTTTTCTTAAGAAATTTTACCTCCAAGGTATTTCTGTAAAGGCTTCCCAGCGTGTTTCAAGCTGCTTAAGTTCTTTGGTTAATTTATTCAAGTAGTCTATATCCGATTTCTTTTTTGTTGTTATTGCATTTTCTTCCGCTCTCTTTACTAATATTTTCTGTAAGGAAAGTCGCTTTTTTGTCAGGTTCTTCTCTAATGTCACGAGTTTCTTTTCGAGTGAGAACTGTTTTCGCAGGTGACTTTTTTCCAGGTTCTTTTCCTGTGCTATCTGCTTTTTCAGCTCTTTCTCATTACGGGTATTGCTTGCCTTGTCAAGTTCTTTTTCTGTTGTCCATCTCTTATTAAAGTGAAATTTCTGCGCTTTCTTTTCCGATTCAATCAGCTTGTAAACTTCTTCCTTGGCACTCAAAATACTTTCTATTTCCGTTGATAGCTTTTCCGCCTGGTTCGGTAACGAAGTGCTTTGATTATTTGTTTTCATAATAGTGTTTTACAATCTTCTTTATGGCCAATAAGTGGCCTTAATACCTTTCTTATTGAACTCGTTAGCTATTTTTTCATCCTCATCGCGAAACAAGGTAATACGCTTAAGATTTGGCACTAATTTAAGGTCTGCAGTTGATGTGATGGTGAATTCCTCACCTTCACCATCCCAAATAGGAATTACCTGGTCCATAGCTTCACTGCCTATATATTGCCTCAGCTCCTTTACAAGCTTCAAAAGATCTGTAGGAATATCGAGTTCTTCAAAATATTTTTTTGCTTCGGGAATCAATTGGTTGTCGACAGGGTCCAGTTTCCTGCCTTTATGTGTTTTCTTGTAGGCTTCATATACATCGAATTTTGGTTTCAATAATCCTTTTTCATACATTAAAGCGTCGATTACGGCAAGCTTAAAATTGAAGTCTTTAAATTTGTTTTTCATGTCATATCTGTTTAATTACAAACATAAAGCTACAATATATCTTGTTAGATATATTTACAAAAAGCGGTTAACTTTAAAAGTCAACCGCTAACGTAAGCTGAGATTGTGTTTTACTGGCAGTTATCCGATGGGTTCAGCCCTTCCGAATCTTTTGTAAGAACAGGTTTGCCATCAACAAAGGTGATGATAATAATAGTATCGTAATCATCGCTTCCCCAGTCAGGCGCATCTTTTACACCTAATGAATGTAAAATGCTGCTAATGGCTTTATGTTCCCATACAACAAGCACAGTGCCCGTTTTCTGCATTATATCAGTAGCAACTCCGGCAGAGTCACTTTCTGCAAATTTGCTGTCAATATCAAGGTTGTATTTTGCAGCCAATGGTATAACGGTTTCAAACATGCGCGCATGGCCTGTTTTTTCTCCCATTTTTAGTGTGGGTACGTAAACATAGTTAGGTATGCCGAATTTGCTGTTGATGAGAGCCGGTAACATGTTTGAGCGGTTAAGGCCCTTACAGGTAAGGTTACCACCTTTTTCAGGTTTTTCGCCATGGCGGATAAAAACAATTTTCAGTTTCTTGTCATCGGCTTTAGTATTGCCAAAGTGGGCGTAAGATGCAAGGCCAAGCCCCAGCAAAGCAACTGATAAGCTTAAAAGATATTTTTTCATATAAAGAGGCTACGCTTTTATTACGATTTCCATTTAATACCGCAGCCGATTGCCTTGGTGTTATCGGTAGTAACCGGCTTGCCAGCCAGCAGGGCATCTACTGCTTCTTCTACATATTTTTCTTTAACCGCTTTTGGGTCGTCAGAATTATCGTCAATGGCGCCAATGTATTTTACAATATAATCGTTGCCCGACTTTTGCAACACAAATACGTGTGGTGTGCGTGTGGCTCCGTAGGTTTTAGCAATTTCCTGTGTGGCGTCAACCAAATAGGGGAAAGGATAGTTTTTTGCTTTTGCACGTTCCTGCATGGTCGCGTAATTGTCTTCAGCCACTGCGTCAGGGTCGTTAGGGTTAATGGCTATAACAGGATAATTCATCGGCCTGTATTTATTATCGAGCGCTATAATACGGTCTTCGTATGCTTTAGCAAACGGGCAGTGGTTGCAGGTAAACACCACTATAACACCTTTGGCATTCGGGTAATCCGCCATTGATACCATTTTGTCGTCAACGTTCTTTAATTTAAAGTCCATGGCTTTGTCGCCTACTTTATAGCCCATTGTGCTGAACGATGCCAGCGCTACAATAGCTGTTCCTAATAAAAAGAGTTTTTTCATGATTTATTTAAGTTTTGATTCAATTAGCGTATTTAATTTATCGGCGGTAAAATCGCCTTCGTGAAAGTACAACTTTTTTCCATGTCGGTATAATACAGTTGCCGGTATGGCTCCGCTCCATGAGCTATCTACCTGGTTTATCCACACATTGGGGTTGCCGGCGCTTAACAATAAAACCTCGGGTTTCAGGTTTTTATCCTGCACAAACTTCTCCACAGTGCTTAGTTCTTTTGCTGAATTCAGGCTAACAAATACCATCTTTACTTTTTTAGGCATGTACTTTTTATAGGCATCCTGAAAGTAGGGTATTTCGTTTACACAAGGCACACACCATGTGGCCCAGAAGTTTACCACATATAAAGTGTCGTTGTTTTTCTGTGTATCCTGCTGAAGCTGCTCCATGTTTACTGTTCTTACCGTTGCAGGTATAACAGTAAATGACAGAAGTAAAATGACAATCGATATTTTAAGTGAAAATTTCATGGAACAAAGTTAGTATTACAAGGTTAACATGGTTAACACTTTTTGAGGGTTTTGAAATTACATTTAACTGATTTTCAATACGTTGATTTTTTAAGAGGGCTAAAAATGTTAACCATGCATTTATGTTGATTACCAGCTATATATGAAAATGCTAAAGTTTATAGCATTTCTGCGGATTAGACAAAGAAATAGTTTACGCAGAGATAAAACTTTCAACACAGAGACACAAAGGAACACAGAGTTTCGCAGAGAGTAAGTCCGAAGGACTGCAATATGGTAGCCACCGGTGAAGCCGGTGGTGTAATAACCCGACAAATGTAAAACAACCCCGTAGTGGGTTGAATATTTCACCCCTATGGGGGCTTGCGGGAGCAGAAGGATAAAATATTTTATATTTGACATTGCATGAAATCTAGTGTTAGGTTTATTTCAATAATTGCATATTTTATGCTGCTTGTCACTTCCAATGGAAATGGACAAAGCAATAAAAGATTTATGGACTCTATAAACTCTACCCTCGCAAAGTATAATACAGATACGGAAAGAATTAATAAGGTAAATGAAATTTGCATGGAATTAGTTTGGCGGAGTAGTGCTAAACTTGATATGATCGACACACTAGCTAATAACGCCTTATTAATAGCGAAAAAAATGAAATTCAAAAAAGGAATTGCTGATGCCTATAATGTTTTGGGAGCTAAGGAATGGTTTTCTGATGATTACACTGCATCTATAGAGGATTACACTAGAGCCGAAAAAATAGAAGAAGAGATTAATTACAAAGCCGGTATTGCAACTTCTATCGACGGTATCGGGGAAATAAATAGTGATAACCAAAATTATGCCGATGCGCTTATAGATTTTAATAAGGCACTGAGGATTTATTCAGATATAAAAGATACGGATGACATTGAAAGCGTGTTTGAAGATATGAGTGATTGTTACATAAATAAGAACTCATATGATTCAGCCTTCTTATTTGGCATGAAGGCATTCAAACTAAGTGAAAAAAGAAATGATAAATGGACGATGGTTAATGCGCTCAATGATATTGGGAGGTACTATGCTTTAAAAAATGATTATGGAAACTCAATGAGAATTTTTGCACAAATGCGCCCAATAATTAATAATCTTAAGGATAATGACAATCAACTAATAGGTTTTTATCAAGGCATTGCTAATGCACTGCTCAACCTAAAAAAGTATAATGATGCGCTTATAAACATGGATAGTGCAATGAATATAGCACGTAAGCTTAGTTCGATTGATGATATAATGAAGTCTGAAAATATAATTAGCACTATTTATGAAAAAATGGGTGATAATAATTTGGCGTTAAAACATTATAAAATATATGACAGTATTCATAGTCAGATATTCAGCCAGAATAATACACGAAGGGTAACCCGATCAGAATTAAACTTTCAATTTGAAAAACAGGAAGCGATTGATAAAATAAAGCAAGAAAAGACTGAGGCAATAGAAGGAATAGTAGCAGGTGTTTTTATCTTTTTAGCTATTGGTCTATCATTTTATATTATTAAAATCAATAAAAAGAACAAGACCATTGAGGAAAAGAATCGAACTATCGAAGAAAAAGATATTCAACTCTTAATAGCAGGTGGTGAAAATGATAAAGTCGAATTTAAAAGCTCACTATCATTTGATTTAGGTAGATTTAATGCAGACGGCAAGGTAACATCCTCGGAGAAAGTACAATTCAGTTGTATTAAAACTATTCCGGCATTTCTAAACAGTGAAGGTGGTCATTTAATTATAGGCATTGAAGATGATAGAAATATACTTGGCTTGGAAAGAACGGATTTCCTGACTTTTTCAAAATCTGCTAAGAAAAAACACTTTGACCCATGTGACGATTGGAAGTTACTTTTAGATGAATTAATTGGCGATAAAATAGGTAATTCAGCACATGCATTGATACAGACACGGTTAATTTCAATTGAAAATAAGATGATTGCGGTAATAACAGTAGAAAGTTCTTCGGCACCAATATGGATGAAGAGTGATAAAGGAGCGGAAGAGCTATATATTAGACGGACTGCGAGTACTATTGCACTTCAGGGGCATGAAGCGATGCAATATATTAAACTTCATTGGAAGAAATAAATTATCAAATTGACCTTACACCGTCAACTTCTTATGCCTGAAAGGCTTGTTCGCATCTTCACCTAAGCGCTTCTTCTTATTCTCTTCGTATTCGGTATATCCTCCTTCAAAGTAATAAACCACACCGTTGCCTTCAAAAGCGAGAATGTGTGTACATACTCTGTCAAGGAACCAACGGTCGTGTGAAATGATTACGGCACAGCCCGCGAAATCTTCCAATGCATCTTCAAGCGCGCGCAAGGTGTTTACGTCAATATCGTTGGTGGGCTCATCGAGGAGTAATACGTTGGCTTCTGATTTAAGCGTGAGCGCCAGTTGAAGCCTGTTGCGTTCACCACCCGAAAGTACTCCGCATTTTTTGCCCTGGTCGTTGCCACCGAAATTAAACCGGCCTACATAAGCCCTCGAATTAATATTTTGTCCGCCGAGGATAATATTTTCATTGCCTCCTGAAATAACTTCCCAAACTGTTTTGTTCGGGTCAATCTCAGCATGCTCCTGGTCAATGTATCCTATTTTTACGGTTTGTCCCACTTTAAATTCACCGCTGGTAGGTTTTTCCAGCCCCATTATCATACGGAACAAGGTTGTTTTACCGGCTCCATTGGGGCCAATAATTCCAACTATTCCTGCAGGAGGCAGTTTGAAGTTCAGGTGTTCATAAAGCAGCCTGTCACCAAAAGCTTTAGATACATCAATGGCCTCAATAACTTCATTACCCAGGCGTGGACCGTTAGGTATAAATATTTCCAGTTTATCTTCCTTGGTCTTTACATCTTCACGCATCATTTTGTCGTAATTCGCAAGCCTGGCCTTCGATTTTACGTTACGGCCTTTAACACCGGCACGTACCCATTCCAACTCTTTTGCCAATATCTTTTGCCTCTTCGATTCCGTTTTTTCTTCCTGCGCTAAACGTTTTCCTTTTTGTTCCAACCATGAAGAGTAGTTGCCCTTATATGGAATGCCCTCGCCACGGTCAAGCTCTAATATCCATCCTGCAGCATTGTCGAGGAAATAACGGTCGTGCGTTACTGCAATAACTGTGCCCTTGTATTCATGCAAATGTTGTTCCAGCCAGTCAACCGATTCCGCGTCAAGGTGGTTAGTAGGCTCGTCAAGTAATAATATATCGGGTTGCTGTAATAATAACCTGCAAAGCGCTACCCTTCTTTTCTCACCACCCGATAAGTTTTTAATCGGTGCATCAGCCGGTGGGCAACGTAAGGCGTCCATTGCTATCTGCAGTTTGCTGTCAAAATTCCATGCATCATGCTGCTCTATCAAATCATTCAACCTCGATTGCTTTTCAATAAGCTTGGCCATTTCATCGTCGCTCATTGGCTCCGAAAACTTATTATTCACCTCTTCGTACTCCTTTAATATAGCGGTTACTTCCTGGGCGCCTTCACGTACTATTTCTATAACTGTTTTGTTCGGATCTAATTTAGGTTCCTGTTCCAGGTAACCTACTTTATAACCCGGAGAAAAATGTACCTCTCCATCGTACGATTGTTCAATGCCTGCAATAATTTTGAGCAGGGTTGATTTACCCGAGCCGTTTAAGCCTATAACGCCGATTTTAGCGCCATAATAAAATGATAAGTATATGTTCTTTAATATCTGTTTCCCGGTAGGCAATAACTTGCTCACCTTCACCATCGAAAATATAATCTGCCTGTTCTCTGTCATTGCGT
>JABDGY010000067.1 GCA_013285805.1 Bacteroidota bacterium
AAAGACCTTGATATACCTGAAGAGACAGGTAAAAAGGATTACCTGATTGATAATGTTTATTTCATGAAAGATAATATTATTTATACTGTTTGCAGTTATGATGTTAAGACCGCTTATGCCTTTAAAATAGGCTTCGATGGCAGCATGAGTAAAAACAAAACAACTATAGGAGATATTGAAGTAAAGAAGGATATATGGATGGGAGGAGGGGCAAGCGGACATTTATATAAATACCGTTACCAATACACGGTGTCGCATGATAAAACAGTATTGCTGTGTTATTACAGAAAAAAGGATGAGAGTAAGCTATTGATTAAGGCAATGAAGGAAGACTTATCGGAACTTTGGGAAAAGGAAATAGAATTGCCTGTTAGCGGTAAGGATTTGGTGATAGAGGATGCAGTAATGTCGGGCGATAATACTTATTTCCTGGTTGCAAGCCCGAAAGAAAAAGATATGGTTTCAAAGGCAATAATTATGTATAACCATACTACGGGTAAAATAAGTAAGATAGATGTTGACATGGCCGGTGATAAGTACCCCGTTGCCGGAACTAGCCTGAAAACTGATAAAACAGGGAATGTGATTTTTAATGGTTTATATGAAACTAAGCAGGGTGATGGTGTTACAGATGCCTGTTTTATGAAAATAGATAACAATTCGGGCAATGTTTTGGCAAGTAAAGACTTTGCTTTTGATAAGGACTTCCTGTCGCAGTTTATAAGCGACAAGAAGATTGACAAAGGCAAGGGAATAGAGCAACTCAAAATTAAGCAGATTATCCCGCTTGACGACAACAGCATTATTGTCGCAACTGAACAGGGTTATAACTTTATAGGGACCGCATATATTAATAATGCGGGTATGCAAACAATGGTTGTTTCAGGTACCCGGGCAACAGCTCCAGGCCCTGGCACTGGCACTCGTACACAAACTGTACAATCTTACGATTGTAACAGTGGAGTAATTTATAAAATTGGCGCCGATGGTTCGTTGGCATGGATAAAAGAAATTGTAAAAAAGCAAGATATGAGCTCTGCCAGCGCCACAGCGGCTGTTGCGAACTCTTATGGAATAAGTATTTTCGGTAATAAAATGTATCTTATTTTCAACGACAATAAGAAAAATGCAGATTTAACGGCTGAAGATGCTGAGAAGAATAAAGATGATATAAAGACTAACCATATAGATGGGCATAGCTGGCAAGTTTTAATTCTCGAAACGGTTGACCTTGCCACAGGCGATTTGAAGAGAAAAAAACTCAATGACTTCTATGAAAACGGCGAGTTGTATTTTTATGCCAATTTCAGCCTTCCTTTAACCGATAAAGTGATTGTATTCAGCAGTACAATATTCAGGGCCCATGGTAAAGACGAAGGCCAGTTTGGAGAGTTTACTGTAAATCAGCAGTAATAATAGAGCCGTTATAAGTATCAGTTAGTGTATTTGTGTAAAATAGGCTTTTAACTGTTCCACCTTAATGCCCTGCTTAATAAGCGTGCCACCCGGGGCAAAAAGAACCCCGTAAGGGAACCTGTATTGCGAAAAGGCTTCGTTGATACGTTGGTTGCTTATAAGTTGAGGCCAGTTGTAGCCCTTTTCAGTTACAAACTTTCGTACCGCTGCTGTGTCAGAATCTGAAAAATTCATGCCGATAATGGTTAAACGCTTTCCGTATGCTGAATCAATTTTTTTTAATTCACCCAACGCTTTTATGCAATCAACACACCATTTGCCCCAAAAAAAGAAATAAGTGTACTTGTTAGGACTGACGATGTCTTTCAGCCTTCCTTTTTTACCATCGAGCCCGGTAGTTTCAAATTCGGGCATATGGTTGAATAGTTGTGCATCAGGGTTCCCTCGGGCCCGGCCCAGTGCTTTTATGTAAATGGTGCTATTGGCATTTGAATTTACACAGCTTACAAGGAATTGCCATTTGCCAGCCTGCACTATAACATTCTTATGCCAGCTTAAAAGGGTGGCCTGGCAGCCAATATGTGTATAAACGGAATCGGACTTGTAGGGGGCTATAATAACCATGTCGGTTTCAGGCGAATTATAAATGCTGTCGCCATTAGCATCATAAAGGGCTATAGTAAACTGTACTGAATCGTAATAAACATCGGCCGCGGGAAGCTTATGCCAGTTATCGTATGAAACTACAGTACGGTTTAGCGCAATATTTGTGTCATTTTGCCCGAAAGCAGTATAAAAGGAGAAAATGAGCAGAGGTATGGAAAGCCAGTTACGCATGGAACAAATATAGAAATAATAAAAGGCCTGCCTGTCTTCCATTTGTTTAAGGATAGGGTATTAAAGCCCCTTTAGAGGTTTGGGGCTGAATTCTATTTAATTCACTAACTTTGCACTTTATAATGTTAATTCATGGCAAAAAACTTTGTTTCCAATAAAGATGAAACGGTTGTAATGTTCAAGAATCCTTTCTTGGAAAAGCTATCCCGTATTCACTGGTCGGTGCCATTAATTCTGTATGTTCCTGTGGCTTTTTACTTTCTGTACAGGGCCTTATTCGTATTAAAATTGGGTATTCTTTCTATAATCGGTTTATATTTTAGCGGAATAGCTATATGGACACTTACAGAATATGTATTGCACAGGTTTGTATTTCATGCCCATTTCCCCGGTAAGCTGGGTGCCCGCATTAGTTTTATAGTTCATGGTGTGCACCACGACTATCCTAAGGACAGTAAGCGCCTTGTAATGGTTCCATCAATAAGCATACCGCTGGCCGTAATTTTTTATACCCTCTTTTATTTTGTCTTCGGCCCGGTGTATGCTTCACCGGCTTTTGCGGGCCTTATAACGGGCTACCTTATATACGATATGACACATTATGCCATACACCATTATAATACCAAAAGCCCTTTCTGGCTTAGCCTTAAACAGCATCACGCTATACACCACTACTCTGAAAGCGACAGGGGATACGGAGTAAGCACCAAGTTCTGGGACCATGTGTTCCGCACCATGTTCAGGAAGCCAAAGGAAGCTAAACAAAACGTAGAGGCTTAATAACAGCCTCTTTTTATTACAATAAAATTATCTTTACCACTTATTCTGCGTATGCAGAACAATTTTGTCCTTATTAAAAACAAATAAATTACCTCATGTCTAAAATTTCCGATTTCATTAAAGTAAAGAACCAGAGAGTTGCCGGCCGTTACAGTAAACCCAAAGTTTCAATGGGCCATTTTGTAGAAGACTTTATGGATGGTAAAATAGATGTTGAAGGCGATTTCAGGGAGCTGATGAAGCATAAGGACGAGGTGTTTATTTACGATTTTAACCACAAGCACTACCACTTTTTCTTTACCCGTTTTATACCCGAGGTAACCTTGCACACCAAAAAACAGGACGAGCGCATTGTTCGCAGCCACTACGATAATAAGAACGATTTGTTCAGCTGGTTCCTTGGGCCGCGCATGGTGTACACTACCGGCTTTTATGTAAATGGCAGTGAGGACCTGGAAAAAGCCCAGGATAATAAAATGGACCTGATAGCCCAGAAAATGCAGTTTAAGCCGGGGCAAACCATGTTAGATATCGGTTGCGGATGGGGTACCCTTGTTATGCACAGCGCCAAACAATATGGCATGAATGCTACAGGAGTAACCATAGCGCAGGCAGGAGCCGATTATGGCAACAACCAGATAAAGGAAAACGGAGTAGCAGACAAGGCCCGCATAGAAAGAATGGACTACCGTGATATTCCGCAAAAGAAGTATGATAAAATTACCTGCCTGGAAATGGCGGAACACGTGGGCCTGAAGAATTTTGAAAAATTTATGACCCAGATTTATAACCTGCTTGAGGACGATGGACTGTTTTACCTGCAGATAGCAGGCATACGTGAACGCAGGCAAGCGTTATGGGGCCCCAATATGGAAGATTTGGTATGGGGCCTTTTTATGAACAAATTCATATTCTCAGGAGCCGATGCCAGCAAACCGCTGAACTGGGATGCGCGCCGTATAGAAAAAGTAGGCTTTGAAATGCACAGTATTGAAAACGTGGGCATTCACTACTCGCGTACGGTTGAGGCATGGTATAATAACTGGATGCGCAACAAGGAAAAATGTATTGAAAAATACGGAGAGTACACTTTCAGGATGTACCAGGTATTCCTCGGATGGTCCATTGAAATAACGGCCCAGGGCAGCTCAACGGCATACCAGATAGTGTGCAATAAAAACCTTAATAAGTTTAACCGTAACAGGTGGATTGGCGCCGTAAACATGGGCGAACGCGACAGGTTTAAAAACTAAAGGGCAGCTACTTTCACTTCTTATCCATTACATTTTACTTCCTTTTAAGGGGGGTGTTGAAAACTATCAGCATTTATTTACTATATGTAATAAAATGTATAATATGTTTGCAATAGAATAAAAGATATGCCCCGTTGCCGGGTTTTTTACCACTCAATGTTCTTTTCATACGCAATAGGTTTTCCCGGCACGGGCTATCTTTTTTAATTAAAAATTAAGAATTAATAATTAGGAATTATGCGAATGCATCCCTTCGGGAAAAATTAAAGATCCCGTCTTAACCTAAATCTTAACCTCAACCTTTTCTTAATACATAATACCTTATACTTAATACTATTTTTCATGAGTTTATTATCAAATCTTAACCCGGTTTCTGCTATAAGCAAAGCCATTTTTGGCGATAAGGGCCTTACGGGCGGCGTTATGAATGTGCTGGAAGATACAGGCATTGTTAAAACACCGGAAGAAAAACAAAAGGCCCAGGAAGCGCTTTACAATTTCGAGTTGCAGATGCGCGATAAAGACAACGATGTTATTAAGGCCGTTAACGATACTATGCAAACAGAAGCCAAAAGCGAACACTGGTTGCAATGGAGCTGGAGGCCCTTAGTTGGCATTACCTTTTCGGCTGTTATAATCAATAACTATATACTACTGCCATACTTTGCCAAAGCCGGACTGCAGGCCATTCAAATACCATCGGAAATGTGGAATGCAATGCTGGTTGTGTTGGGTGTTGCTGCCGGTACCCGTGGTTGGGAGAAGATTGTGAATGCGCAACAGGGAGGGAAAAGCTAGTCCTTCCTGGCCCTTCCTTTTATTAAGTGCATTATAAGGCAAAAAATTCCTAATGTAACCACAATACAAACCGAAGTGTAGAATCGTGTTTGTAGTGCTTCTGCTTTGGCATCATGAAATGGTATAACTGATGGATACGTTAGTTTCTGATAGATAATTCCAAAGGCAAATGAAATACTAATGGAGGTCGCTATTAAATAAAGAGTAGAATTAAACTGTCTATTCCTGGCAAATTGAAAGGCCAGCATTAAAACCAATAATATGATGGTAATATTTCCAAAGCCTATATAGAAGTCAAGTGTTGCCCTATAAAAGTTTAGCAGGCCACCCCTGCTGCTGAAAAACTCAATAAAAACATAGTAATAGAAATTGCTGACTAGGGCAATGATTAAGGGTAGAGTGTAACGAGATGATTTTATTTTAGTGAATAGTGCCATAATGCTAAAGTAAATAATTTCATTATCTCGTTATTCTGGAGTCTAGCCTATCTTGGAGATATATCAGGGGGTAAGGATGGTAGGAAAAGGCCAAAGGATTATGGGGTTTACACTTTTTGCCACTATAAAAAGTATAGTAATTTGATAATCAATATTATATAATCAAAAATGAGCTTAAAAGTGTAAACCATGTAAACCCTCTTCAAGAATTGAAAAGTGTTGCCCCAAGCAAAAAATGTCGGTCAACACAATTTTCAAAACCGACAAAAAAAATGTCGGTTTTTCGTTAAGTAATTGAAAATTAGGAGCATAAAAATGTCGGTTGTAAAGAGGGAAATGTCGGGAGAGGAAAATGCAAGAGTAGTTTTCTTTCCTACATTTGTAAAAGAACGAGTCGCTCACTATGGAAACCACGCTAATACCCTTAACACTGGAGAGAGTACAAGAAATACTTTCTACGCACTTTAACTATTACCAGAAACTGAATAGTGAGGAGCAGGAAGTATTTGTAAAACGGGTGTGGGATTTTATTGGTATTAAGGATTTTGTTCCTAAAGAGAACGTTGAGCTTGCGGCTGGAATTGACAATATAAAAACGCTAATCTCCGCGGCAGCAATACAGTTAACCTTTGGCCTATCGAAGTACGAGCTGGAGCATTTTTCAAGGATATTTATATACCCTTCGGCCTATTATAATAACATGACCAAGCATTGGCACAAGGGCGAGGCTAATGTGGTAGGGGCTTTGGTATTTTCGTGGAAGGACCTGGAGGCCGGTTATGCGGATACTACCGACAAGCTTAACCTTGGCCTGCATGAAATGGCGCACGCGCTGATGTTGAGTATTAATGTAGGCGAGGGTAACGACCCGTTCTTTGCTCAATACTTTTATAAGTGGTGGGGCATATCGAGCGAAGAGTTTTTAAAACTCGAAAAACATGAAGCATCCTTCTTCCGCGACTACGGAGGTACCAACCCCCAGGAGTTTTTCTCTGTTTGCGTGGAGTGTTTTTTTGAGGCCCCGGTTGAATTTAAGGACAAGCACCCTGAAATTTACCGCCAAACCTGCATATTATTGAACCAGGACCCTTCGGGCAATTATGCTACTATAACCGAGGCCAGGGAAAAGCTGTTAAGCGAAAAGCAGGTCGATGTTATTCCTTCAGTATTGCAGTATGCTACCAGTGGCCGCACATGGACATTCACCATGTATTTTGTAACAGCATGGGCGGTATTTTTCATTGCCGCAGGATTAATGGGGGCTATACAAGCATTAATCGTTGCAGGGGCGAGTGTTTTCCTGGTTGCCTTTATTTCCTGGTACGCATTAAGTCATAAGGAGTTTAGCGTTTACGACAACGCCTTTATAGTGAGCTATGAAAGTTTCGGGCGAAAAGCACAGGGGGAAATTATATTGAGCCCTGAAAGCATTATTTCAATAGCCTTTGTATATGACCGAGACAGTACCGAAGAATCAATATTACAGGTAATGCATGTTGAAGGGACACAAATAAGAAAGGATACCTGGGCATTCACCCACCTTAAATCGGCTGATAGGGCAGGGCTGAGGAAAGCTATACGGGAATTCTGTGCGAAGTACAGGATTACAATAACTGGTCAATAATAATAATACCATATAACTCATTAATATTCTGTTACTCATAAAAATCTACTGCATTAGTAGATATTTAATGGTGAAAATGAAACTTTTTCATTTTTTATCCGTATCTTTTATAGCGATATTGCATTATGGTATAAAAAGAACTACAATAACTTAATCCCTATAACTATGGAAACCAAACCTACCTTCAGCCCTGGAAATATAAGAAAGTACGGCAGGGCCTCCATCGCCGCCAAAGCCTGCTTCTCCCCTGCCTGCAACAGTTGTAATTATATTTGTTTTAAAATCAATTCTGCGTATGCAGCTATTGCCCCAGTCAGAGAAAAAAACATTGCCAGCGGTATCAACAGCTACACCTGTAGGGCCGTTCACATCGGCCTCGGTGCCCAAAGCGCCATCGCCGCTGTACCCCACTTCACCTGTTCCGGCCACGGTAGTTATAATTCCTGTCTTCAGGTCTATCTTGCGCACGCGGTTGTTATAGCTGTCGGTCATATAAAGGTTGCCTTTATTATCCAGTGCCAGTTCATTAACTCCATTCAGCTTAGCGCTTCTGGCCGGGCCACCATCGCCTCCATTGCCGGGTTCACCACTACCAGC
>JABDGY010000068.1:0-91 GCA_013285805.1 Bacteroidota bacterium
CGGGCGCCGATATTGCCAACGTATGTAACGAGGCTGCACTTATTGCCGCACGTTACGATAAAAAGGTAATTGACAAGCAGGATTTCCTCGA
>JABDGY010000068.1:101-7576 GCA_013285805.1 Bacteroidota bacterium
GTTGACCGTGTAGTGGGCGGACTGGAAAAGAAAAACAGGCTTATATCGCCAAGTGAGAAGAAAGTAATTGCTTTCCACGAAGCAGGACATGCTTTAGTAAGCTGGATACTTGAATATGCACACCCATTAGTGAAAGTAACCATTGTGCCAAGGGGCAAATCGTTGGGTGCTGCATGGTACCTGCCCGATGAAAGGCAAATAACCACCACCGAGCAGATGATGGACGAAATGTGCGCCGCACTGGGTGGACGCGCTGCAGAAGAAGTGATGTTCGGAAGGATTTCTACAGGCGCGTTGAGCGATCTGGAAAAAATTACCAAACAGGCTTACGCTATGATAACCTATTATGGCCTGAACAAAAAAATAGGACATATAAGTTTTTACGATTCAAGTGGAAATTCAGAATATACCTTCACCAAACCATATAGTGAAAAGACCGCACAGGTTATTGATGAAGAGGTGACTAAGATGGTTGAGGAAGCTTATTTGAAAACAAAAGAAATATTAAAAACCCACAAGGCCCAACTTGTGGAACTGGCAGAGCAATTACTTGATAAAGAGGTGATATTTAAAGAAGACCTTGAACGTATTTTAGGCAAACGTCCGTTTGAGAAGGAAATAGCAGAACCGGCATCGAAGCGTTCTACCAAATATGCGAACGGTACACTTAAAAACGGTGAAGGAAAAACTGAAACCAACGGAACGCCTGTAACTAAAATTGCAGTTGAACCGGTGAAAGAAACTCCTGCTGTTACTCCTCCTGCATCAACCCCTCCGCCTGCAACAGCAACTGATGAAGTAAAGGTTGAAACAAAAGTTGTTGAGGAAAAGAAAGAGGAAACTACAACCGAAGAAGATAAAAACCCCAAAGGAGATATTCCTACTTTGTTTTAGTGACCGATGAAGGAAAGCACGGATAGGGAAAAGGTTTTAAAAGCTGTACGTAAGGCGTTAATCCATAAATCGGAAGTAGATTACAGCGCAGCAGACAGCGACCCCGATATTTACACTGTACCCGAAGAAGATTCACTTGAGTTATTGTTTGCAAAGAATTTCGCTACACTGGGCGGGAGCTTTATTTTCTGCGAAAAGAAAGAAGACTTTGCTGCACAGTTGGCACCGCTTATAGTTGAAAAAAACTGGAACAACCTTTTTACGGTAGATAAAGAAATACAGGACATGCTTAAGGCGGATAATATTCATTACCTGTCGGAAGAAAAGGATTTCCTCGACGCAAATATTGGAATTACATTTTGCGAATGCCTGGTAGCGCGCACGGGTACTATAATGGTAAGCTCGAAACAAAAATCAGGCAGAAGGTTGCCGGTTTATGCTAATGTGCATATTACAGTTGCTTACACCTCGCAGTTGGTCTATAACCTGAAAGATGCATTTAAACTGGTGAAGAAAAAGTACGATGGTATTCCGTCGCAACTTACTGCCGTTACCGGCCCAAGCCAAACGGCCGATATAGAAAAGACATTGGTTAAAGGCGCACACGGCCCAAAAGAGATTTTCCTCTTCCTTATTGACGACACTCAAATAGGCTAAGCCCGTGAACAACTTCTGGACAAGAGCCATAACCGGTACAGTTTTTGTAATAGTTATGGTAGGCTGCATTTATTTCAACTACTGGTCGCTGACGGGTTTGTTTTTTCTTATCTCCTTACTGGGCCTTAATGAGTTTTATGGCCTGCTCGATAAAGCGGGTTACAAACCAAACCGTGTTATAGGATTATTTGTCGGTGCATTAACATACACCATGTTCGCTTTTCATTACTCCTTCGCTCTTTACGATGAGTATGTAATCCCCATGATATTCCCCTTCATTGTTTTAATATTCTTTGCCGAGTTGTATCGTAAGCAAGATAAGCCATTTGTGAATATTGCCCTCACCATTACAGGCATACTATATACTGTTGTGCCATTTGCACTATGGGTAAATTTCAGTTGCCCGTTTATAGCAAAATCGCATAACGATTTGATAGATGCACTAACAGGTTTTGTGCAGCCACAATATAGTCCTCACATTTTGCTCGGCTTCTTTTTTATGCTGTGGACAAACGACACTGGCGCATATATTGTAGGCAGGTTATTGGGCAAACGCAAACTGTGGGAACGCATCTCTCCTAAAAAAACCTGGGAAGGATTTATTGGTGGAGTAATTTTGAGTATTGCAATAGGCTATGTTATATCTATTTATTACACCGACCTTTCTCCTATTGTTTGGATGCTGATGGGCTTCACCATTGGTGTATTTGGCACGCTTGGCGATTTAACCGAATCGATGTTTAAGAGGAGCATTGATGTAAAAGAATCGGGTGGCATATTACCCGGCCATGGCGGTATATTAGATAGGTTCGACGGAGTATTTTTATCTACACCATTTGTAATTGCATTGGTACAAATAATGCAGTTTATACCCACTGTGCTGCATAGCTAAGAGCTCGCTTGCTTTGGGCTAAAGCCCCTTTCATCTATTTACTTCAATATCCCCGACTTAAAAGTCAGGGCAACAGAAAAGGAATTTTTCAATTGCCACGACCTTAAGGTCGTGGGTTACCAT
This sequence comes from Bacteroidota bacterium, assembly GCA_013285805.1. Taxonomy (GTDB): domain Bacteria; phylum Bacteroidota; class Bacteroidia; order JABEUT01; family JABEUT01; genus JABEUT01. The sequence continues at coordinate 2,668 of JABDGY010000068.1, forward strand.
GCAAAAAATGTGGGCTTTAGCCCAACCTGAATTTCAGGCAAACCAGCCAAACATATTCTGCAACTGCAGCTTAGTTTTTTCAGCGGAATTTATATCGCGCAAAATATTTCCCTCAGCCATTTGTATAAGCCGGGTGCCATATTGATTGGCATCTTTCAGGTTGTGGGTAATGAGCAGGGCGGTAAGGTTATATTGTTTTATTAAGGTATCGGCGGTTTGCATAACCACGTTCGAGCTTTTAGGGTCGAGGGCTGCGGTAGGTTCGTCGAGGAGGAGGATATCGGTGTTATCCATTACACTCATTAACAAGGTTAGCGCCTGGCGTTGTCCACCCGAGAGGGTGCCCATAGGCTGTTCCACTTTATTTTCGAGGCCCATGCCGAGAGCCGCAATTTTTTCCTGTACCTGTTTTTTAAATGCATCGTTTATGCCGATGGTAAGTTTTTTGCTTGTAGTGCGCAATGCTGCCAACCTGAAGTTATCGAGTATGCTGAGGTTGGGCGCGGTGCCACTCAGCGGATTCTGAAACACACGTGCAATCCATTTGCTGCGGTGGTATTCGCGGTAGCGGGTAACATTTGTATGGTTGATGGTTACACTGCCCGCAGAGCAAAGTTCAGCGCCCGAGATAATATTGAGCAAGGTGGTTTTGCCCGAACCATTCGAGCCGATGACTACCGCAAACTCGCCCTTTTGTATGGTAAGCGATAGGTTATGCAATGCAACCACTTCGTTAGCCTCGCCCTTATTAAAAACCTTGTGTATGTTTTTCAGTTCTATCACTGGCGCAGGTTTAGTTTAAGGCGGGGTATACTAACAATGAGCAACACAAATATGGCAGTCACTAATTTTAGCAGGTTAGGGTCAACACCAACGGAGAGCGTTACAGCAAGTACCATTTGAAATATAATGCTGCCGCAAAGCACCACCACCAGCTGCCAAAGTATAGAGCGTATCTTCCACCAGCTAATAAGCGCATCGCCGATGAGGACTGAGCCCAGGCCCGTAATAACAATACCTATACCCATATTTATGTCGGTAAAGTTTTGGTACTGGGCAACTAAGTAACCGCTTAATGCAGTTAAAGAGTTAGCAATTGCAAGGCCTATTATTTTCATGGTATTGGTGTTCACACCAAGCGAGCGAGTCATAGAAGGGCTGTCGCCGGTGGCGCGCATGGCAATACCGAAATCGGTTTTTAAAATAAAGGTTACAATGCAGAGTATAATGCCGATGAACAGCAGGGCAGCCAGCGCATCGTTATAACCTTGGTTTGAAAAGAAATGGATCTTTGAAAACAGCGTAGATACATTTATAAGCGGCACGTTTGAGCGCCCCAGCACAATAAGGTTAATAGAGTAGAGGCCCGTCATAACCAAAATGCCCGCCAGCAGCGCGTCAATTTTTAAACGGGTGTGTATAAGGGCCGTTAGCGAGCCCGCCACCGCGCCGCATGCCATCACCACCGGAATAATGGCCGCCGCATGCCAGTGCGCCGTAAGCAGAATTGCCGTAACCACTGCGCCCAGCGTATAGCTGCCGTCGGTAGTAATGTCGGGGATGTTGAATATTTTCATGGAGATGAAAATACCCAGCGACATGGACGAGAGGCAGAGCCCCAGCATTATGGCTGTAATGTAAAAATCCATTTATTGAATAGCTGTATATTCTGGTGGAACCGTTATACCAAACTGTTTTGCCGCCGCAGGGTTATACACACGTTTGCGCAGCTTCACCATTTCCCAATGAATGCCCTCAGTACTTTTATTTTTTAAAAACATAACAGCCTGTTCACCTGCCTGGTAGCCCCACTGGTAAATGTCGGCACCATAGGCAGCCACGGCCCCGCGAGCCACTAGGCCCGCCTCGCTGGTAAACACAGGCACGTTGGCAGTATTGCAGGCTTTTATAATGGTCTCAAAGGAACTAAATACCGTGTTATCGGGGTTGGCAAAAAAAGCATCGATATTTTTGCCCAGCAAGGACTGTGTTACCAGTTGCACATCGGCCGAATTGTTTACCGGAAGGTAAATAAGTTCAATATTCATTTGTGCGGCAAGCTGCTTCATGCGGTCTACCGCCTCGGCGCTTTGGGGCTCGCTCTGGTTGTATATCATGCCCACCCGCAGTTTGTCGCCTTTGGGTTTCAGCAGTTTGGGTATAAGCGCAAACGAGGTATCAATATAACCAAGGTCTTCAGCCACGCCAAACAAATTGGCAGGCGCTTTGTCTCCCTCGCTCACCTTCATCAGTTGGGGCGTGGGCGACACCATCATAAACACAGGTATAGTTTTGGTGTTTTGTATGGCCGTAATGGTACTCAGCGAGGGGCAGGTGGCAATAAGCGTTACCTGTTGCGATATAAAATATTTTACCGAGAGCGTTAGCTTGGGTATGTCGCCCTGCGCATTGCGGTAAATAACCTCTATAGTTTTTGCGCTATCCGAAAAACCGTTTTTGGCCAGGGCGTCGAAGAACCCTTTTTTTGCCTGGGCTATGGTATTGTCTTCAAACGCGTCGGCGACCCCTATTACCGGCACATTTTTGTTGTGCTGCGTGCAGCCCATTAGCGCTACCGCAAACACCAGCAGTATCTTTTTCATATTCCAAAGATAGGGAGAAAGTTGCTTCCCCTTTAATAAGTGCAATCCTGACCGTTAGCGTCGGGAGGATATGGAGTAAGGAATAAGTAATATCGTCATTGCGAGCTGCTTCCATTAAAACTAAAATAGTCCCGACCGAAGCGGCGGGAGAACGAAGCAACCGCGTAGCGCTCACGAATTCCTTATAAAACAATATAATACTATGAGTAATCTCATTCTAACACAGAGTCCACGGAGAAGCACAGAGGTGCACAGAGTTCTACCCCAAACCCCCGCCGGTAGTCGGGCAAGCTCTAAAGGTGCTTTAATGCTTTTTCCAATATGAATACGAAGCCTTCACGTCCCGGAGGGATACATTTGGACAAAGGGCGCAAAGCATAACAGCCGCCACATTTCCTGCTTTCCCCAAACCCCTAAAGGGGCTTTAAATGCTTTTTCCCTTGGAGATAACGTCTAAATAAAATAGAAACCCACCGCCAACACTATACCTAATACAACCCCTGTAACAAGAATTTGAATGGCTTTTCGCCTGTCGGCTTTTATCATGTCGAGCATTTCAACGGGTATTTGTTTTCCCAATTCGCCAAAGTTAAAAATACCCCTTAAGCCAAAGTTGGCGCAGAATTTATAATACCATTGCTGTATGCCTATGATAAAAGAGGCAAGTGGCAAGAATAGTATTAATCTCCATAATTTATTGACGTGGAAATAAAACATCGCAGCACCAGCTATAACCGATAATATGCCCATCATTATAGCAAAGTTCCGCCTGGCTATTATTTCTGCCTTGCCAATGTTGCAGGTGCCGGGTATGTATCCTTGTTCTTCAACCATAATCTGAATTTATTTATGCAATATACATTATTAATAGAACGCGGATGACGCAGATTTAGACGGATTACCACGGATAAATCTTAACCAATCATAAACATCAGCGTTTATCAGCGTTCCATATTAATTGATTTGGTTTATTTAAATATTTTTGCTGCCCAAACCCCATAGTGTGAAGGTAGCGCAGACAATCCCGGAACTCGATAAAATACTTGACCCATACAGGCAAAAGCAGCAGAATGTTGGCTTTGTGCCAACTATGGGCGCTTTGCATGAAGGACATATATCCCTTATTAAACAGGCCAAGGCAGAGAATGAAGTAGTAGTGTGCAGCATTTTTGTAAACCCCACACAGTTTAACGACCCTGCCGATTTAAAACGTTATCCCCGCCCAGTAGAAGAAGATAAACAGATGCTGGAAGCAGCAGGATGCGATGTATTGTTTTTACCTACGGTTGAAGTAATGTACCCCAAGGGTGATTTTACAACATTGAACGAAGATTTCGGCATGCTGGATAAAGTAATGGAAGGTGCATCGCGCCCCGGCCATTTTGCAGGCATGATAACTGTGGTAAATAAGTTATTACTGGCTGTGAAACCTATTAACGCTTATTTCGGACAAAAAGATTTTCAGCAACTGGCAATTGTAAAACACTTTATAGCAAAGCATGTAATACCTATTAATATAATCGGCTGCCCCATTGTGCGTGAACCCGACGGGCTGGCCATGAGTTCACGCAACAGGCTGCTTTCACCCGATGAAAGAAAACGCGCTGTGCTTATTTCACAAACACTTTTCAAGGTAAAAGAAATGTGGGGCAAAAGTTCTGTTGCAGATATTAAAGACTTTGTACAAAATGAGTTTGTTAAAGATGGTTATATGAAACTCGATTACTTTGAAATATCGTATTCTGATACGTTGCAACCATTCGATGGTAAACGCAATGCGCAGGCTGTTGCTTGCATAGCCGTGTTCGATGGCAAGGTGAGGTTGATAGATAACATCCTATTGTAATAGAACGCAGATACCGCTGATTATTTATGATTCTATAAGATTTTTATTGACATCAAAAACCATCTTACTAAATCTGCGCCATCAGCGTTCCATTTTCTTTTCTTAATACCTAATACTTTGTACTTAATACTAACTATTTGATTTCAATTTCATCAATAAAAATAAAAGCATCGTCTCCGTAACCGAGATGCCACTTAGGCAGTTTGCCGTAATTTTTGGCAAAGACTTTTACATAACGCACTTTCTGTTCGGGTATTTTTTTACCCAGTGTTTCTATAGTGGGGACAAGGGTTGTATCGGGCAGGGTATTATCTACATGGGTTACAGGAGTGAAGTGAATACTGTCTGTAGAAACGGAGAAGTCGACGTAGGTTGGCATAAATATCCAACTCATGGCATCCTCTAAAAACTCTGCACCTACTTCATGCACGGTTTCTATTTTGCCCAAATCAACTACAGC
>JABDGY010000069.1 GCA_013285805.1 Bacteroidota bacterium
AATGCCCGATGCCCTCGACAATGCAGTTTCAGTATAATAGGTACGTGGCATGGTTATAATAAGCGCGTAATCAACCAAAGCGCTGTCGTAGCTCTTTCTCTTAAACAAACATTCTGCCCTGTAAAAATGCGCCTCACCCGAGAATGCCGCATTGGGGAACTTAGCCAGGTAATTATTTACATCGGGCAATGTTTTGCTGTAATTCTCAGCCAGGTATTCCGATTTAACTACCGAGAATGTTGCTGAGTCAACGGTAGCCTGCGACAGGTTTACACCCACCGCTTTATAATAATCCTGCATTTTGTCAATCTGCCCTGTAGATGTGTACAACATCTTAATATGGTTCAGCGCTTCTATGCCTTCAGGTGAATTTTTATCGCGGCGCACCACTTCATCCCAAGCCATTTGTGCCTTGTCGTTCTGGTTCTGGTTGTAGTAAATCATACCCTTTTGTAACAGGCAGTGGTCGGTATACTGGCTGTTGGTATACGTATCGAGCACCTGCTGGTATTGCTCCAAGGCCTGGTCGGGCTGGTTGTTCAGCATATAGGTATTAGCCAGTTCCACCATAGCCGATGCACGGTAACTGCTTTTGGGATATTCCTTCATGAAGGCTTCGAGTGTAGCAATTTTATCGGGCAGGTTATGCATTACACCCTGGGCAAGCGCCTTCTGGTACGAAGCATAATCCATGTCGTAGGTATTCAACTCAACCGTTTTGCTATAGTAAGGAATACTGGCTTCAAAATCGCGGCGCACAAAATAACTATCGCCAATGCGGTTGTAAGCATCGCTCAATCTTTTCTTGTCTGTTGTTTCTTTCTCGACATACTTGCGGAACTCGATATTGGCATTCGTGTAATCCTTCAATTCAAAGTACGAATAACCCATACCATATTCTGCCAGCGCGTATTCAGGGGTTTCAAAAGCCTGGGGTTGAAGTATGTAATCGCCGTAGGCATCAATGGCTTCTGTATATTTTTTCTCGCGGTAAAGCGCTTCACCCTTCCAGTACATTGCCTGCAGGTGCATCTTCTGGTCGTAGTTGTACTTAAGCGAATTATCGAAATAGGTCGAGGCCAGGTTCATCTGGTTGTTGTTGAACAAGTCAACGCCACGGTAATAGGTCAGCCTTTGGTAAACCGATTGCAGCTTGGTGTCCCAGTTCTTAATTTTATCTAACGATTCCAGTGCGGCGGTGTAATTGCGTGTGCTCGAATACATATTTACAAGATACCTGTATACCTCTTCTTTATGCGGAGAGTTAGGGTAATTGTTCAGGTACTCGTTAAACGCTGTAATGGCATGGTCGAAGGGGTCGAACGATAATTCATACGAAAGCTTGGCATAGTTGAACAGCGCGTCTTCCTTAAGTTTGGGGTCGTAATCCATTTTCGATACAGCCGCAAATTCATTGCTTGCAAACTGCTTGTCGCCTGTCTTCATATAATCGGCTGCCAGGTAATAAAGTGCATTCTGCGCCAGCGAATCATTATTATACGAAGCATTCTGGAAATACTGTATGGCGGGTTTATACTGCCCTGCCTGGAAGTAGCAATAACCCAGTTCGTATGCTTCAGTCTCTTGCATGCTGCCACCCTTGGAATATTTCTCGTAGTAAGGAATAGCCTCGGCATATTTTTTCATGTGATAGTACGACTCAGCCACCAGCTTGTTTATTTCATCAACATTAAACAGGGCCTCAGCGTTCTTAGCCGAATCTAACATAGGAATAACATACTCAGGCACTTTGTCGTAATCACCTTGCAGGTAATAAAGCTGTGCTATATAATAGGGTACTACTGAACCAAAGCGGGCATCTTTTTTCAGGGTAGTGAAATTGTTGATGGCCGTCTGGTAGTTCTTTTGCGTGTAGGCTATATAGCCATAATAATAGGTAGAGGCCGGAGAATATGAATTACCAAGGTCCTTTACTTCGGCAAAATCGCGCTTGGCCGAATCGTACTGGTTCTGGTGGAAGTTAGAGTATCCTCTTTTAAAGTAAAACTCTGAAGCTTCATCTTTATCAAGGTTCGATACATCTACCTTGCAGTACCAGGCTATGGCATCTTTAAATTTACGTTTGCGGTATGCATAGTTGCCCAGCTGGAAATCTATCTTTTTCACCATGGGGCTTTGCGGGTGCTCGTCAATAAAGGCTGTCATGCGCTTTTCAGCGTCGTCGTGGAAAAGGTTCATGGAACAAAGGGCCGAATAGTAATCGGCATTAATCCGCATGTCTGAGTTTTCATCGCTTTCTTTTGCCACCGTTTCAAACAGGTGTTCAGCGGCTGAGTAACGCTCGGAGTTGTACAGATCCATCGCTTTGGAGTAATCTGCCTGGGGGTTGCCATATACCTGTGTCTGTTGCGACATACCGGCAAATGGAACCAGTCCGACTATGGAGAGAAGAAGAATACGATACCGCATAACCAAGGACTTTATTTGATTTGCAAAGTTAAGCGTAGCCCACGCAAGGCTTTTTCATCATATTTAAAGTTTTCAACCTGTTTATGTTGATATGCGCAATATTTCGGGTGTTTATTGTTTACTTTTGAAGTACATTTTTGCACTATGTTCCGCAGACTTCTGTATCTATTAACGTTGGTACTATTCTCTTTAGTATGTAACGCGCAGGTAAAACATAAAATGTTTGTAGGCTCAGGTAACTCCGGCCAGTATGAACTCAGAATCATTCCTTTAAAATACGATACCACTCTCTGGGATGTATTCATCCTCGATTGTATTGATAGCCTGCCCAGCGGATTGTTCCATTCAAAAATGTATAACCTGCTTTATGCCGACGATTCCACCAAATTGGCCATACAGGTTAACGAAGGTACTTACCTGTTCCACACACGATATGAAGTTGTTGAATATTATAAAAATGGGAATGTAAAACGCAGGACCTATTACAGCAAGAAAGAAATGAAGTACCGGGAATTTAACTTTTACCCCGATGGCGCTCCGCAAAGTAAAGGCAAATTCAAATCTTTTGTAACACAAGAGAAGCATCGTTCCACTTACGCCGGATGGTATTCTTTTAAAAAGGGTAAGTGGCGCTACTTTAATACCGACGGATACCTGGTACGCACTGAGAAATATGATTCTGACGGAAAAGTAATAAGCAGCAAAGATTACAACCCACCCAAACGTACCTTTACTACAACCTCTAACCCCAGGCACCCGAAAGGGAGGCCGTATGTGATACAGTGATCGATGCCTCTCCGAGGCTTGAATATCGATTAACGAATGATGAACTACGAAGTATCCCCTCAGTTGGAGGGGTGAAAAGGTAGGTACAAATAACAATAGAAATTAACAATAAGCCCCCTATGAACTCCTTTATTGGCAGGCCCTCCATTGTTAAATACAACGATTTACAATAAATGGGATAATACCCTGAAAATCAATATATTTCATAATTATTTGAAAATCAATAAGTTACTAACGGTAAAAATCTCACTGGCTTTTCGTACCTTTACAAAACAAATACCACCAATGAAAAAATATTTAGCAATCGTTTTTCTTTTTATTTCAATAGCTGCTTCAGCACAAAGTTGGGTTTGGGTTAAAGCAGGTATAAATAATAATTCATCTAGCGTTATTGACCCGTATTCTGTTTCAGTAGATAATGCAGGAAATACTTTTGAAACCGGTACATTTAAGGGTAACGTTTCATTCGGAGCTTATAGTCTTGTAGGTTCAAACGATCTGCCTTATGTAGTAAAATATGACGTAAATGGCAATGTGCTATGGGCAAAGAGTGCAAGAAATATAGGGAAAGGGATTGGTGATATAACAGCTTCAATAACTGATCAATCAGGAAATGTTTATATAACAGGGACGTTTAATGATACTTTAATATTCTCAACGGATACATTATTCAATGGACCTGATGGTAATATCTTCATCGCAAAATATGACCCGAATGGAAACCTGTTATGGGCTGAAGCTGAAATATGTAAACCTTATTCCAGTATTGCTAACTCAATTTCAATTGATAAGGGTGGTAATATATACATAACCGGTTATTTCAATGACACTATATCATTCGACACTATTCATTTGAAGAGTTACTACGCTGATTTTTTTATCACTAAATTAAATTCCGGTGGTAAGGTTATTTGGGCAAAAAGTGCGAATATTTTAAGTGGTAAATATAAAGGACCTGCAGTTGGTCAATCTATGGTGTGTGATTCTAATGCCAATATATATATAACTGGTCAATATACCGGAAGCATTTGTTTTGATTCAGATACTTTAAAAAATGGAGGGCATTTCGGAAACATTTTCCTGGTAAAATACGATTCGAATGGTAATACCGTTTGGGCAAAAGGCGCACAATCAAGCGGAATTTCAGTGTGTAATAATGGAACTGCGCTAGCAGTCGATCCCCAAAATAATATATATATGGGAGGGAATTATTCCGATACTGTTTGGTTAGACAGTGTAAGATTAATGAGCCAAACTAATGTTAATATTTTTATTGCCAAATATTCGCCAACAGGAAAAGTTATTTGGGCAAAAAGTGCGGTTCCTGCAAGGATTGGCTATGTTTCGAGTTACGATTTAAATATATTTTCAATGAGTGTAGACAATAATAGCAATCTATACATGTGTGGTACATTTACAGATACGTTGGCCTTCAACAGTTTATCTATAAGGGGAAGCGCAGATGCACCGTCCTACATATTGCGATTTGATTCCAACGGAATGGCCAATTGGGGAACACATATTGAAAATGATAATGATGATAATAACTGGATAGCTTTTAGCCAGACAGATAAGAGTATTTACTTTACAGGCGATTCATGGTATGATACATGCAGGTTTGGTAGCTTTATGCTGAATGGCATCGAGGAATGGGCTTTTCTTGGCAAATTGTCATGTGATAGTGCTCCATTGCAAACCACCCAAGTTATTAATCATATAGAAGTAATTGTCTTTCCCAACCCCTCCACTGGAATATTTACTTTACAAATAGCTGATATCTATCAGCCAATAGCTAATGGCAAAATAGAAGTATATAATATCTTGGGAGAAAAAATAATGAATGAGCCCCTTCGACCCATGACGCAAGGTCAGGGCGGGCAGGCTCAGGGTGACAATAAAATTGATTTAAGCGCACAACCGACAGGAATTTACTTGTACCGCGTTACCGACGAATATGGACAATTGATAGGAAGCGGGAAACTGATTAAAGAGTAGTACCTGGTTTAAAATCTTTGCGCTCTTTGCAGTGCAGTTTCTTAGCGGACTTTGCGAGAAGCCTTTATTTATTAAACTGCGACCTCACCCTGACCCTCTCCTTTAATGAGAGGGAACTTCTTATTTCTCAATTCTCCTCAGCAGTTCCTCAAGTTCACTCAACATCATTGCTGTTGCTCCCCAGACGGTGTAGCCCTCAATATTATAGTAAGGCGTTTTTATGCTTAAGCCATCGGAGCGGTTAATTACCTTTTCCTGCTTTATAGCGGGGTCGAGTAATAATTTCACATTCATATCAATAGTGCGTTGCACTTCCGATTTCTGTATGTCGGGTGTAAAATTTTCTTCTGTTGTTCCTATATAGGGCTGCACCCAAAAATTGCTGGGTGGTATATATACAGGGCTAATAGGGCCGACATATTTTACTTTCTCTTTGGGTATGCCCACTTCTTCCTGCGCTTCACGCAAAGCGGTTTGCCAAAGGTCGGTATCGGTTTCTTCTTTCGTTCCGCCGGGGAAAGCAACCTGGGCGCTATGCACTCCTTTGTATTCTGTGCGTAAAATCAGGCGGGTAAATATTTCGTTGTTTTCAGGATATAACCAAATAAGCACTGCGCTTTGTTTTGCGTTCCGCTGGTTAATGGCACCCATATCGGTTTTAGGCCTGCCCGAAATCATTTTTTTCTGGGCCTCCCAGCCTGGCAAATCGCGCTGAATTTCAGCGGTTAATCTTTCTATAAACTCAAGAAACATAGGCATTTGAACATAAATGTGAAACGAAAAACCGTTTTAACCGTAAAATTAATAAGAATAGGGGCAAATATGTGTAAAAATGATGTGGAAGAGATACAAAATATTATTCGGCCTTGTCTTCCTGGTTTCATCTCTTATAGAGGTTAAGAAATGTGTGTTACCCGGTTTGTTAAGTTCCAAAGCAGTTGCTGACAGTAATACTGAGCAGCGCGACCTGGATGGAATTAAGAAAAGCAAAAAACTTATTGTCCTTACCGAGAACAGTTCTACCAGCTACTTTATATATAAGGGGCAGCCAATGGGCTATGAATATGAAATGCTGAACTCCTTTGCCCAGTCGTTAGGGCTTGAACTGGATGTGGTGGTGGTAAAAAACCTCGACAATATTTTCCAGATGCTGGACAGTTGCCAGGGCGATATTATAGCCGACAATATTACCATTACCAATAAGCGCCGTAAAGATGTAAACTTCACCGAGCCACTGTTCACTACCCGACAGGTGCTGGTGCAACGCAAGCCCGATAACTGGAACAAACTTAACCCGCAGCAATTGGAAAACGCTCTTGTGAAAAGCCCATTGCAACTGGCCGACAGGCAGGTGTATGTGCGCAAAGGTTCTTCGTTTTTTGAACGACTGAAAGACCTTTCAGACGAAATAGGCGGTAAAATAGAAGTGATTGAAACACCCGGCAGCCAAAGCACCGAAGAACTTATAGGCGATGTGGCCAAAGGTAAAATAGACTTTACCGTAGCCGATGAAAACATAGCCCACCTGGTAGCCACTTACTACGATAATATAGATATAAGCACCCCCATTAGTTTCCCGCAAAAAATAGCCTGGGGTGTAAGGCGCAGCTCGCCCGAACTGTTGAACGCCCTTAACGAATGGATAAATATACAGCAGAAAAAAGGCTATTGCGATGTGGTGTTCGCCAAATATTTCATGGACAAAAAATCGGCATGGGACAGGGCGAACAGCCAGTACTCCTCATTGTCGGGTGGAAAAATTTCTCCATATGATGACCTGATAAAAAAGTACAGCGCTAAACTGGGCTGGGACTGGAGGCTGCTCGCCGCGCAGATTTTCCAGGAATCGCAGTTTAACCCCGATGCCAAATCGTGGTCGGGTGCATTTGGCCTTATGCAGCTTTTACCAACCACCGCCGCGCATTATAATATAGATACGACTAACTTGTCGCCTGAAGCCAGCATTGCCGGTGGTGTAGCTTATTTACGGGAAGTAGATGGTTACTTTGCCAAATCTGTTACCGATAAAAAGGAACGCATATTGTTCGATCTTGCTTCTTATAATGTTGGCGCAGGGCATATAGTCGACGCCCGCAACCTGGCCGGTAAATATGGCCTCGACCCCAATAAATGGGAAAACAATGTGGCCTACTTCCTGCTGAATGAATCGCA
>JABDGY010000070.1 GCA_013285805.1 Bacteroidota bacterium
TGAAACCTGTGGGCAAATGCGTGCTTGAAGTATGCCGTACGGGGCCTTGCTGGTTATTGGGCGCTGAAGATTTAGTGAAGCTGTCAATTGAGGGTTCTTGTATTGAATGTTACTTTGTATTATACTATCAGGTATGTTACTAGTAATTACAGATTCTGATTGGTTGAAATATCTGAAATGTAGCCTGAGTATAAACGGCCCATCAGCGCGGGTATAATTATCTACAACCAAATAATAACGTTCGCACTTTTTTACTTCAACCGCTTTGCTGTATGTAGAATGTTGGCCCGGAAGTTCCATTGTATTTTTTGCGCTTAATGAAAGTCCTGTTCTGCCATTAACTGAGTTATCGCAACGGGCAATATTTGTGCGTATGGGGGTAATTCTTTGTCCTTCTACCAACTGGCAAAAAGTTTGCTTTTCGGTACGGCACATGGCGCAATTTTTGTCAAATGAAACGTCTTTAAAAAGGAGGAAATCCAAATCGTCGGTTGATTTTTTGGGTATAAGGTCGAATGTAAGAACCGTGTCATACGGGATATCGATACAGAACCAAACAACCGCATGCGGTTTTTCAAAATACATGCCGTTAGTATGTTGCATGGCAAGCTGCGGGTCGGCATTGCCATCGGCATAAACAGGGCCATAAACTGAGCTATCAACTATAGCGGCACGGTCGCAACTGCCATGTCCCTGCCCGTTGCAGAGTGAGAAAAAAACTGCAATAAAACTTATGAGAAAGAAAAAACGCTTCATTTTATTATTTCTACTTCCACTCTTCTGTTCGCTTGTGCCTGCGCCTCATTAGCCGGGTTAGGGAAAAGCATATGCTCATTGCCGAACCCTTTGTAATCCATACGCTTTTTATCTATTCCTGCCGTTACCAGGAAAGCTTTAACAGCTTCTGCCCGCTGTTTCGATAATTTTTTTGCGGCTCCTGAATTATCGCTGCCGGGGTCGTTTACATACCCTTTAATTAATATGTTCACATCGGGATTATTCTTCATAAATTCTAACAGATTCATCAGTTCATTTTGTGCCGAAGCCAGGAAAATTGCATTGCCCTCACTGAATTTTATGTCCTTAAGGATAAAACTTTTGTGTTCCTCCACCCGTTCTAACCTTATGGGTAAAGTAATGTTACCCCCGCTATCGGGCGCTGTAAACGACGTTTGGCTGAACATATACCCTAACGCATTACAATTTACATTTATTGTTTGCCTGGGCGACAATGTAATACCGTATTCAACGGTATCGGCATTTATTACCTGGGCGGCCTTTACACCCGTTATATCTAGTTCAGCTTTTACAGGACTGCCGTTAGTATCGCTTACCACAATATCGAGCATGGTTTTACCCTTCACTAAGGGCTTTGTAGGGTTAGCAGGTTTTATAGGAGGAACTTTGAAGGGAGCAGCGTCAATATTTTTCACGTTATCTTTTTCGGGCGATGTTTCCTTCTTGGCGGTTGTTCTGTCTTCACTTGCTACCGGAGGGGTGTATTTCGGGAAATTTAGGTGCAGCAATAACACAAACCCACCCTTACCTTCGGTGCAATTATCCACTACTATATAGTAGCGCTCGCCTTTTTTTACCGGTATGCCTTTACTGTAACCGGGGCCGTCGGGTGAACTTACAACCGTATCTTTAGCTGAAGCTGAAAGGCCTGTATAACTGTTGTGTGCGGCAGTATCTATTTTAGTTACGTTAGCCCTTATAGGTTGAACTCCGCCCCGCTCTATTTCTTTACAGAAGAAAGCTTCATCGCGGAAAACAAGGAAATCAAGATTATCTTTCGGGTCCTGAGGTATAAGGTCGAACGTGAGCAGCGTATCGTTTGGCACCACAAAAGAAAGCCATGTAATATTATGTGTCTGTTCAAAATAAAGGCCGTTGCTGTGCTTTTTAGTAACGCTTTTATCTTTCGCGCCGCTGGGTCGCACTGGCCCGAATGTAGTAAAATTCACCTCACCGGCAAAGCTGCATGTAGCGTAGCTTTGCGCGCTTGTAACGATTGGGGAACTAATAACTATTGCTATACTCAATAGCAATTTTTTCATCGGCTGAATTCTGCTAAAACGGTTTCTCCGCCCCTTACTGCCTCTCCCAGTTTCGGACGGATTTTAGTCCCTAAAGGTAAAAAGATATCCACACGTGAACCAAATTTTATAAAGCCCATTTCCCCACCCTGCTCTGCTTTATCGCCTTCTTTGCAATAGTATATTATGCGGCGTGCCACTGCCCCCGCTATTTGCCTGAAAAGCACTTCCTGCCCTGCATCTGTTTTCACCACCACCGTGGTGCGTTCATTTTCAGTCGACGATTTAGGGTGCCATGCTACCAGGTAAAGGCCAGGATGATACTTAACATATTTTACAATGCCACCAACCGGGTAGCGGTTCACGTGCACATTCAGGGGCGACATAAAAATAGATACCTGCAAACGTTTGCCCTTAAAATACTCGGGTTCTTCCACCTCTTCCACCACTACTACCTTGCCATCGGCAGGAGCAATAATGTGGTCAGGATTTTTTGGGGTATTTCTTTTCGGGTTACGGAAAAACTGTACAATAAGCAGCCAGAAACCAAATGAAAGAACCATTAAAGCCTCGTAAAGCCATGCAGGGGCATGAAGAAAAACAACCACTCCACATAAAATTGCAAGCAATAAAAATGCTATGGTAATTAGCTTATATCCTTCCCTGTGTATCATACCCTCCAGTTTATTCTTACAAAAATAACAGATTTACAAAGTATACTTTATTGATATTCGTCATACTATTAACATTGTTTTGTGAAAAGCTGTGCCTTATATCTATTTTTATTTTTTATATTTGCGTTTGACGTTATACATAAACATAGTAGATGGAGAAATCTCTTAAGAACTATCCCAAGTTTAAACTCGGGCCAACTTTTACCAAAGAACAGGTCGATTTTTTTAATAAATATGGCTTTATTCACTTTACAGGCGCACTTTCCCCCCAGGAGGTCAAGGAGGTGATAGCTGGTTATGAAAGCGCCCAGGAAAAGCTTATTAAATCGAAGGAAAAAGTTGTAAAAGGCATACCTGTTATTTTTGGCCACGACGAGAACGGAAAACGCATTGTACAAAGGTTCCCTTATACATCGCATTACAGCGAACGCATTAAGCAACTCGTTGCCGACCCCCGTATCAGGAATTTTAAGCATTTGCTTGATATGAAATCGAGCCGCGTAAGCGAAAATGAACGCGACGGCGTGGTTTTCAATCACTATGTAAATTCAAAGCACAGCCGCTTTAAACAGATGGGCTGGCATACCGATTCTGTACGCGATGTATTCTACGGTAAAAAAGTATTTCCTATGTTGAACATAGGCGTTTACCTTGATAACTCGGGTGAAATGAACGGGGGCTTACGTGTATTGCCATCGACCCATACACAGGGAATTTTTGGCATGTTGTTTACCAAAATGTATTACCGCAATACCAAAGAAGATAAAGACGAAGTTCTTGTGGAAGCTAAAGCAGGCGATATAGTGGTTCACCACGGGCATATATGGCACCGTGTGGGCCATTCTGAGCATACCGATAGCGTTAGCCGCCGCAGGGTAATGTATATACCTGTACTTTGTGGTCCGCGCCAAACGCGCAAACCTCAGAAAAAGGGTAAAACAGGCAAAACGCCTTTATACCATCACCTGCACGCCTTCGCTAAGTTCGACGAATAATTTATGGCTTACGCACTTATAACCGGTGGCAGCAAAGGCATTGGAAAAGCAATAGCCGAAAGCCTTGCCCAACGAAAGTATAATATTCTTTTGGTTGCCCGCTCGGAAAACCTGTTGAAGGAAAACGCCGCGGTACTCGAAAAAAAATTCGGGGTTAAAACCGATATACTTGTTGCGGATGTATCGACTGACGATGCCGCCAAAAAAATTTCAGACTGGTGCGTTTCTAAAAACTACGATGTATCAATATTGGTTAATAATGCCGGTTATGGCCTTGGAGGCGCATTTTCTAAGCTTTCGCTCGAAGAGCAATTGAATATGATGCATTTGAATATGCAAAGCCTTGTTCAGTTAACATATATGATGATTCCCGTTTTGAAAAAGACACAGGGAAAAAGCTATATACTGAATGTGGCCAGTACAGCGGCACACCAGGCTGTTCCGTTTTTAGGCGTTTATTCAGCTACCAAGGCTTTTGTGCTTTCTTTTTCACGCGCTATACACCACGAACTGAAGGACGAAAATATTTCTGTTACATGTCTTTGCCCCGGCCCAACCGATACTAATTTCATGACTCGCGCAGGCATGAATAGCTTTAAAAATGCGGTTAAACAATCGGAACGCTTTAATATGACACCCGAAGCCGTTGCCGAAATAGCTGTTAAGGCATTGTTTAAGGGTACGCCCGAAATTATTCCCGGTGGTTCCAATAAGGCAGGCGCTTTCTTTAGCCGCACCTTGCCTAAAAAGCTGGTTGAGAATACACTGGTTGGGATTTACAAGCCCTGATTTTTCACCTCTTTATTTCGTTGTTAGGCGAAGGTTGCCCCTTCGACTTTTTATTGTTGTAGCTTTAAGCTACCTGGATAAGTGGACGAAGGCGCAGCCTTCGCCCAACGAGGGAATGCCCTGGTCAGTTTGGAATATTGCCCCATAGGGGCATAATCTTAATAGCTTATTAAATTGGCATTGTTTGTAGCCTCGTAGAGGCGACATATTATTTGTATCTTATTAATTCTGTATCGCTCCTACGGAGCTTCTATTTTGTCATGTTTTAATTTTTCTATTAACATAAAGTCCCTATGGGACTATCTTAAAAAATCAAACCGCCCAAATTCATTTAATCACTTTTGCCTTAATCATAACAATCCCTATTATCGCCAGAAAAATCAGTATGGGCTCAAACATAATGCGGTGGCGCATTTCAACATAAATAGCTGCATGCACCAGCGATACTGCAAACGGAAATGACATTAGTATTATTGCTTGTTTACCGATTTTAAAAACTGCAAACAAGGCAAGCGCTAATACCACTATATAAACGACTTTGTAAATCGGTATAAGGTTTTGTACCCACACAGGGTAATCTACGCCTATAGCCTTTCTAAAGAGCCAGAAATTGGCAAATTTTATGAGGAACATCTCCCCTACTCTTCCCGGATTATGTTTTAAGGTATTCATATATTTTGCACTGTAAAATGAGTCCCGGCTCGCGGCAGGGATTTTTGAAATCGCAGCTAAATCGCTATCGCTTAATTGGGCATAAAATGTCTTACCATCAGGCGATGTATTTGAGCCCTCTGTCTGCTGCAGGGTACCCATCCACATGCCCATACCTATATTAGGCAACAGGGAAGAAGATTTCACATTGTTGTATGTATTCCAAACCCATACTGAGGGAATTATGGCTGCAATTAGTAGCACATATCCCGTTTTTAAAATGGTCTTTTTGAATTTATCTTTTTGCAAAACCCAGAAGAAAAAAGGAATAATTACTGCACCCAATGTAGGGCGCGCCAATATGGCTAGTCCAAGTACAAACGCAAAAATTGTGAGCCTAAGCCAGGTACTTTTTTCAACATACTTTACCATCAGCCACAAACTAAGCACATAAAGGAAAATATACATGGCAAAAGGATGCACATTTTTTATTTCGTAAAAGGTTATAAGCGGGTGAAATAAGTATGCCGCAACCGATAGCAGGACAATTTTCTGTTGCCAGCTTCTCACTTTTTCCGGCAAATTAAATCGCACAAAAAACGCGTTAAAAACATCATAAAAAAGCAGGCCGGAAATAGCTGAAAAAATAATATTGAGAATAGCAGCTGCTTTATAGCTTACCCCAACTATTTTGTAAAGAATGATTAGTAAAAAAGGATAAACAGGCAGGCTATAATTGTAAACCATTGCCCCGTCGTGCATGTATTGCATTTTGCCTGTGGTAAGGTAATTTTTAGCCATTTCATTCTCTTCCCACACACGGAAATCGTGTATGAAAAAGAGCATGATTAGCTTTATTACAGCCGCAGCGGCAATAAGCAGGTAAAGAATTTTTCTTTCTTTCGGTAGTTGCATCTGCTAACAAAGCTATGAAAGAAAGTATTGTTCGG
Source organism: Bacteroidota bacterium (assembly GCA_013285805.1). GTDB lineage: Bacteria > Bacteroidota > Bacteroidia > JABEUT01 > JABEUT01 > JABEUT01. Next base: position 6,099 of record JABDGY010000070.1, read on the forward strand.
TTAAATTGAGAATATCTCCATTTGCAGCCTGTGTTGGGCGAAGGCTGCGCCTTTGCCCAATCAATAAGGTAGCTTTCAGCTACCCCGCTCAAATGAAGCGTAAAAATTATTGCACTCTAGAAGGGCTATCATAAGGCTTTCAAAGTTCGAGTTTCGGGCAAGTAATTACATTCCCTTTAATATCATAACATTTCGATACGCCTTCTTTGCCATTTTCAAAGGGAATCTCAATAGACAATTTCCCGTTCTTGAAATAACATTTTTCCATACCGTTTACAATGCCTGTGTTAAAAGGAATTTCAGCACATATTTTTCCATTCTCATAATAACTTTTTACGACACCATTTATTTTCCCATCTGTATATGGAGTTAGTTTTGATATTTTCCCACTCTCAAAATACTCCTTGGATATTCCGTTCTTGCAACCATTATTATAAGGAGTAACTTCCTTTAATTTTCCACTTTTATAATAACTTCTTCTAATCCCATATGGTTTACCTTGCTTATATATAGTTAAGATATAGAAGTCGCTCTTACTTACTTCGACAAAATAATCAAGGTAATTTAAATATTCAATCCATTTCCCTTCCTTTAAGCTGTCTTTATATAGGTTCTTAGCCTCAGCCTTATTGGTAAAGCCACTATCAGGGTATTCAGGTTTCTGCCCAAAAGCAGTTAGGGTAAAACAAAGGGATAGTATTAAAATTAATAGGGGCTTCATGTTATTTTCTTCTATAATAGGTCTGTGTGAAGACTTCATATTCTCCAATTCTTAGGTATTTTTCACTTAATGAATATATGCTAAAAATCCAAGGAGATGGAGGTGTTGCAGCTTTATTATTCCCACATATAAATAAGCCATAAAAAACATTTGGGGGTATTGGGATAACATTTCCAAAGTATTTCTGTAATATGTCTGGGACTTTTCTATTTGTATCCATGTATTCAAGAAGATACCAGCTATGTATTGTATCCACAGTTAAAAAACCATTATCAATATATTGGCCAAAAATTGAATCCTTGGTAATAGTAAAAGAAACGCTCGGATTTTTTAAATTCACCCAAGTCCCTTGAATTAAGTTTTTACATAAATCAGTATCAGGTTTGTTTGATAGAAAAGTAATACTATCATTACTCTTTTTAACCCTAAAAGTAGATTGAGCAGTAGAGCGAATAAAAAAAGTTAGCAATATGATTAACCCTAAAAAAACCTTCATGC
>JABDGY010000071.1 GCA_013285805.1 Bacteroidota bacterium
CCTTATTTAAAGACTGACTGATAAAAAAATAAAAACATGCCAAAAACCGCCAAAAAATGGCAGAAACCGCCAAAATTTGTCGTGGGGAAGGTGAGGTGTGCCCGGTTTAAAACATAAAGTAATAAGTAAAAGTTCTTTGAAATATGAAATAGGTTGAGGCTAAGATTTAGGTTAAGACCTTTGTACATTGCCTGCCATAGCTTTAGCGAAGGTATGCGGCTGTTAACTTTGCGCACTTTGTGGTAAAAAATCCTTTCGGCTTAGCGCCTTTGTCCAAATGAATCCCTTCGGGACGAGAATACTAAACCAACAATATGAAAACACATTGTTATTATCAATAAATGTTATTGGTTTTCAGCCGCCTGCAAATTCAATATCAATGGCCTTTTATTGATAAATACATTGTTTATGCATTGTTATTTTATTGATACCTTATTGTTTTTTATAGGCTTACAGAATTATGAATGAAAGTACTGGTGCGAAAAAACTTTGCGGCTTTGCGAGAGGCCTTCGACAGGCTCAGGCTGACAGCTCTGTGGTAATCTGTGTAATCTGTGGTGAAAAATGGTCTTAGTGAAGCTTAGTGTGAAGTTTCTTTGTGCCCTTAGTGGTGAAAAATAACTCTACTGCACTTTAGGAACCCGCTCATAGAAAACAAAGCCGTTCTTACGGTAAAGCTCCTTAAGTTCAGGGTACTGCTTTTCAATATTGGTAACGCTGGTAATCTTGCTCACGAAATAAGCCGGCTTATCAATATCGCCATGCAAAAGCCAGTCGGCATTGGTGCAGTTTGGGTTCTTCCAGGGTTGCTCATCGGAGTAAAAATATTGCGCAAAGCTCTTAAACTCAAGTGTGCATACATACACATCCTTCCCCTGCAACGACTGGTAAAACTCAACGGCAGCCTGCTGCGTAAACAGTTCGATTTTGGGAGCAATTACACTCAATGCAAGGTTTGTTGTAATGAGCGTACCGACAAAAAAAGTAATAACCCCGTTGGTAACTTTGCCACGCTTAATGAATATCAAGGCGCTAATAACAGAAACCAATAAGATGAACCCGACAATAGAATCGAGATATGTCCAGTTAACATCGGCCTGCAGGTTGGCAGCAGCAAAAGGGTCATCCATAAGGGGAATAAGTTTCTCTTTATTCATGCCTGCCAGTGGCAGCATTGCCAGGGCAATACCCAGCAAACCGCCTATGATTCCAAGCATCCAGCCCATCCACTTTTTCCAGGCAATTGATTTTTCAAACAACTCATACGCGGCAATAGCGGCAAAAAAAGTAAGCGGATAATAACAGAGTGAAGAGTAATGAAGGATTTTAGTTTTAACAATTGAGAACAATATAAGCACCACCCAGAAAAGTATTTTGAACCAGCGATTTGCTTCCCGCATTTTATCGTCGGTTTGTTTTACCATCATACCCCTTATGGCAAATACCGATGCAGGAAAACAGCCGATAAGCAATATTATAAAATGATAATAAAACGGACCACCATGACCGGAATCTTCAGTATTAAAGAGCCTTACCTGGTATTCAAAAAACTGTTTTATGGTTTCCCAATGGCCGGTAGCAACCTCAAGGGCGAACCAAATACCACCCGCTGTAAAGAGCACTATCAAGTAAACAAGCGCCTGCGGTATGCTGATAATGGCACGTCTTTTTTCAAGCAGCCAGTAAATAAATGCGGTAATGGAAAAGACAAGGAAAGCCACGGGCCCCTTGGTGAGCATGGCTACACCAATACAAAAAGCCGACATGGCAAAGTACCATGTTTTGCCGGGCATAATGTTTTTTTTGTGCAGCTGAAAACGCATGAAAAAGTACACACCGAGGAAAATAAAGAAGTTGAACCAGGGGTCTATAATCCCCGACTTAAAATAAAAATGAGGCAGCAAAGAACCCACATAAGCCAATACCCAGAACAACCCGAAACGCTTGTTTTTAAGCCTTGTGCCTACATTGTAAAGCAGCAATATGGTTGCTATACCGCATATAGCGTTGGGCAGTCGGGCTGCATAATCGCTTACTCCGAAAAGTTTCATGCTCAGGGCCTGCATCCAAATAAAGAAAGGAGGTTTTTCCCAGAACGGTAAATAGTTAATAGTGACCAGGAAGTACTGTTTGGCGGCAATCATTTCGCGGGCGCACTCGGCAAAGTTTATCTCGTCCCAGTCGAACAGGTGCACCTTGCCCAGGAAAGGCAGGAACAAAAAAGCCCCTGCAATGGCAAGCATAACCTGCGTACGTATGCTCTTTTTAGTTGCCGCTGATTCTAATTCTGTCATATGCCCTTTTCGTGGTCCATTGTTGTTACCCCGCCCGATACCACAAACTTCATGGCTTCGGCAGCCTTTGCATCAAGAGGCTTCACGTTCTCCTTGTTCACTATGAACAGCTTGCCCGAAAGCCCGTATGAGAAAGGGATATAGACAGCAAGGTATTCAGGGCCTATGGACATATTGCTTAAGTCGGTCTGCGTTACAAAACCAATCTGCTTAAGGTCGTTTACCTTATCAATGGTTACCAGCACGGGTTTGTTGAACTTGCGCTTACTGCCTACAAAGGCTGACATTATATCTTTCACCGAAGAATAGAGGGCGCGTATCAATGGTACTTTTTCAATGTCCTTCTCGAAGCGGTCGTAAACAGGAGTGAAGATGAATGAAGAAGATAAGCGGCCGATGATATAAACTGTAAGAACCAATATGCCTAATATGATAAACGGGTCCACAAGCGGGTGGACTATTTTACCCACGAAATGAAAAGTATCGCTTACAAACTGGAAGGCTTTAAAAAGTATAAACAATGTAATAGCCGTGGGGGCTATAACTATAGCGCCCTGCACAAAGTGACTTATAAAATTCTTTACACCATGCGATTTAAAAAAGGCTGCAATACGTTTCTTCAGGTCCATATTTTACCAGGGTTTAAAATGCCATTAGGGTCAAAGACCAATTTAATTTGTTTCTGCAGGCTGCGCGATTTTTCAGTAAAGGCAATGTCCATATACTCTTTCTGTACCCATCCTATTCCATGTTCACCTGAAAGCGTACCACCTAATTTAACACAAAGTTGGAATATTTCCCGTATACCGGAAGGCAATGTGTTGTTCCACTGCTCATCGCTCATATCGCCCTTAATAATGTTTACATGCAAATTACCATCTCCGGCGTGCCCATAACAAACCGATTTAAAGCCATAACGCTTGCCTATTTCTTTTACTCCGGCCAGCAGCACAGGCAACTCGGCACGAGGCACAACAGTATCCTCTTCTTTATAAACCGAGCGCGACTTTACTGCCTCGGCAACGCCCCTGCGCATGCGCCATAAGGCGTTTTTCTGTTCGGCTGTATCGGCAAAAAGTATCTCGTCGCATTCAAACTGCTGCATTACACCCATTATGGTTTCGCACTCTTTCATCAGCACATCTGTGTCGTTACCATCAACCTCAATCAGCAAATGGGCTTGCACTTCCTGCTTTTGGCTAACGGCTAATAGCTGTTGGCTAATGGCCGAAGTATCTAAATACTTTAAGGCCCAGTCAATGGCATCGCGCTCTAAAAACTCGAGTGCCGATGGTGTAATACCCGCCCTGAAAATAGCCGATACAGCCTCGCACGCCTTTATAGCGGAGAAGAAAGGCACCAGCATAAGCAGGTTGTGTTTTGGCAAGGGTATGAGCCTGAAGACTATCTTGGTAATAATGCCTAATGTACCTTCGCTACCCGTCATAAGTTGGGTAAGGTTGTACCCGGTAGAGTTCTTAAGTACATTGGCGCCGGTCCATATTATTTCTCCCGTGGGCAGCACTACTTCAAGGTTGAGGACATAGTCGCGGGTTGTGCCATACTTAACTGCCTTTGGCCCGCCGGAGCGCTCGGCCACGTTACCGCCTAAAAAGCAGCTTCCCTTGCTGGCAGGGTCGGGAGGATAGAACAAGCCCTTCTCCATCACCGCCTCCTGGAAAACCTGGTTTATAACACCCGGCTCAACAGTAGCCTGCAGGTTACGTTCGTCAATATGTAATATCTTATTAAAGCGTTCTATGGATAAAACAATTCCGCCATATACAGGCAAAGCGCCTCCGCTAAGCCCTGTGCCTGCCCCGCGAGGAGTAAGAGGGATGTGTTCCCTATTGCATAATTGCAGTATGGCTGCTATCTCTTCAGGGGTGCGGGGTTTAACTACAACTGCCGGGGGAAAGCTCAGGTCCTCGGTTTCGTCGTGGCCATACTTTTTAAGGCTTTCTGCATCAATAAAAACATGCTCCTTAGCTACAATCTTTTGCAGGGCCTCTATTATAGCAGGTGTAACAGCTTTGAAGTTCATCAGGGCAAAATTAGGAATGATTTATATGGTAAAAATGACTTTTACGACCAAATTATCAATATGGCTCTATTAATAATAAGAAAGGAGGCATTTAGCCTCCTTCCAATACTTTAGACACTATGATTACTTACCCACCTTGATATACTCGTCCTTGGTTCCGAAAAAGAAGCTAAGGCTTTTATATTGCTGAATGAACTTCTTCAGGTCGGCCGATGCGGTGAAGGTTTCGGTTATGTAGTCGCTAACCGGGTATAAGGAAAACCCATTAGTTTCATCATTGAATTCCAGCTTATAGAAGTAGTATATTTTGCTGCTATCAGTAGTTACTTCGCAAACGTTAAGGAATTTGGTTCCATCTACATCAGATAAAAAGGCATTATAAGTCTTATTATCATCCGCCGATTGTTTCTGGCCTTCCTGCGGTTTATTCTTTTCAAGAATTGAATAGGTATTGTCGTCCTTTTTGGTAACTACATAGGTCACGTCTTCTGAGTTCCGCTGCTGCCATTTGCCCAGCATGCGGGTATCTATCTTAACACTGGTAGGAGTGTCAATAGTTACCTCGGACTTGTAGGGACAACCGGTAAATAATAGTGCGCAGATACCAAGTGTAAGAAGTAAGTAAATCTTTTTCATGATTTTGTTTTTAGGGAGTTAAACAGTTTTAGACAAAAATATACTTTTAATTCAAAGTGATTGTTAATCACCATTCTTTCTGCATTTCGCGTTAGGGATTGCAGCGGAAAGCCCACAGCGAAGCGAGGACTTGAAGTGTAAAGCCCGACCCGAAGGGGAACGCCCATAAAAGAAGAAGGAGACTTAAAAGCCTCCTTAACTTTATATCTAAAAAAAAACAATATTACTCAGCCAATACTATCACCTTATCGTTAAGCACTTCCATAATACCGCCTTTAATATCGAACAGGTGTTCTTTTTTTGCGGTATCGCGTACTCTAACTTGTCCGGCTTTCAATGCGCTGATGAGTGGAGCATGGTTCCTTAAAACCCCTGTCCTGCCTGCTTCACCAGGTACATCAACATATTCAGCATCTCCACTGAAAAGTTTTTTATCGGGTGTAAGTATTTCGAGAAACATAATTCTATTATTTACTTAGCCTCAGCTAAAATCTTCTTGCCTTTTTCAATAGCCTGTTCAATGCTTCCAACCAGGTTGAACGCTGCCTCAGGGTATTCGTCAACCTTACCATCCATAATCATATTGAAACCTTTAATTGTATCCTCTATGCTTACAAACTCGCCTTTCAATCCTGTGAACTGCTCTGCTACGTGGAAAGGTTGCGATAAGAAACGTTGTACACGGCGTGCGCGGCTTACAACCAATTTATCTTCTTCAGAAAGCTCATCCATACCAAGAATGGCAATGATATCCTGCAATTCTTTGTAACGCTGTAAAGTCGATTTTACCCTTTGTGCAGTATTATAGTGGGCATCGCCCAATATAGCAGCCGAAAGAATCCTTGATGTAGAATCGAGAGGATCAACCGCAGGGTAAATACCCAACTCGGCAATCTTACGGTTCAATACGGTAGTAGCATCTAAGTGAGCAAATGTGGTTGCAGGTGCAGGGTCAGTCAAGTCATCCGCAGGCACATATACCGCCTGTACTGATGTGATTGAACCACGTTTGGTTGATGTGATACGCTCTTGCATTAATCCCATTTCAGTGGCCAGTGTTGGCTGGTAACCCACCGCCGATGGCATACGGCCCAGCAGCGCTGATACCTCAGAACCTGCCTGTGTGAAACGGAAGATATTATCAATAAAGAAAAGAATATCCCTTCCGCCTGACTTTTCATCGCCATCTCGGAAATATTCTGCTACGGTAAGGCCTGAAAGGGCCACACGTGCACGTGCTCCCGGAGGCTCGTTCATCTGCCCGAACACCAGTGTAGCCTGCGATTTCGCTAATTCAGTTTTATCTACTTTGGAAAGGTCCCATCCGCCTTTCTCCATAACATGTTTAAACTCTTCGCCATAACGTATAACGCCAGACTCAATCATTTCACGGAGAAGGTCATTTCCTTCACGTGTACGTTCGCCCACACCGGCAAATACCGAAACACCTGCATAGCTCTTTGCAATATTGTTGATGAGCTCCATGATAAGTACGGTTTTACCCACACCTGCACCACCGAACAAACCAATTTTACCACCCTTTACATATGGCTCAAGCAAGTCAATAACTTTTATACCGGTAAACAACACCTCGGTGTTGGTAGAAAGATCTTTAAATTTAGGAGGTTCGCGGTGAATAGAGTAACCGCCCTCGTTATCAACACTGCCGATACCATCAATGGCATCGCCTACTACATTGAACAGCCTGCCTTTAATTTTATCGCCAACAGGCATTTTTATAGGGCCACCTAATGTTACTACTTCAAGGCCCCTTCTTAAACCATCGGTTGAATCCATGGCTATGCCTGCTTCCTTTAACAGCGCTTCTTTTTCCGCAAAGGTCGACAGGAATTGCATGGCTCCCTTATCGGGAAAAAGTACGGTGCGCGGGTGCGGATTGAATGTTAAAAGTACACTTTGCAAGCCCTTCTTTTCCGCCAGTTCTTTTATACGTTTCAGCACCACTTTATGGCCCAGGTGCACCCCGTCGAAAGTGCCCGTAGTGACAATAGTTTTAGCTATTCCTGCTGAGGCAAATTCGTCTATGGAATTATATAGTTTCATCGCACAAATATGCCCTTAAAAAAGTTATTAAACATTGTGCAAAATTAAAAATTTGGGAAAGCTGCAGGAAGCATGAAAAAAGTAATATATTCGCAGCACTTTTTAAAATCAATACTA
>JABDGY010000072.1 GCA_013285805.1 Bacteroidota bacterium
TCAGCATTTAAAATTCAAAATTGCAAAGGGGGGGTTGTTGAAAAATACAACCAAAATAAAAACAAAGTAAACATTTTGTTTAATAATTTTGCATTCAAAGGATTTAGATTCCTCACCAGCCAATGGCTGATTCGGAATGACAGGACGATAGAGAGGTACAGGAGTACATGGGCGGGCGGCAAAGCCGCCCGCCCATGTACCACCCCGGCAAATCAATCACTGTCATTCCGAGTGCAACGAGGAATCTCATCCCTGTACAAACCACTAAATCACAAATTATGAAAACTAAAACAGAACTGCGGCTGAAAGCCCATGAAATAGCCGAAAGGCTTGAAAACGGGCAAAGCACAACCCAGATAATAAAAGAATACACCCTGAAGCGCGGGTTAAAGCGCCGCACGGTTGAGCGCTACATTGCATTCGCAAAAGATTTACTCGACAGCAGGATGAAAAAACGCGAAGCCATTGTGGAAGCCGTACGGGCCGATATAATTGCGGAAGAAGCTGAAAAATGGCTGAAGAGCAACCTTGAAATGGAGGCAAAGCTGTGCGCTATAATCAGCGGTAAAATAAAATTCAGCCGCCCCGTGCAGACTAAAGAGGGTGTAGATGTAATAATCTGTTATCCTACCTGCAAAGAAGTAATACAAGCCATGAGCATATTGTTCCGGTTGCGCGGAGCCTACAAAACAGCCGACAGCGCGGCAAACGAATTGACAGGAGTTCTTAAAATTGTTGTGGATACAAAAGAAGAGAAAGAAGTGCTGGAAAAAATTAAGAATCAATAACTTTAACAGGAAAAAGGGGGAGGGCATATATATGCCATTTACCGCCACTTACCGCCATTATAATTTTATGTTTAACGTACCACTTTTAAATGCAAACGCTGAAGAGAAGCGTTATATAGTCCACCAGGGAGGCACAGGCTCAGGTAAAACATTTTCGGTGTTGCAATACCTTCTGTACTTTGCAATGTTTCACAACGACAAGGTAATATCGGTAGTAGCCGAAACCTTCCCCCACCTGAAACGGGGCGCTATGCGCGACTTTAAACGCGCACTGGGCGACAGCGTCTTAGCAGGCGCGGTAACCGAAAATAAAACCGACCATGTATTCACTTTCAAAACCGGCAGCATGATAGAGTTTTTCAGCGCCGATGCTGAAGCCAAGCTGCGGGGCGCCCGGCGCGATATTTTATTTATTAACGAATGCAACAATATAGACTATGAAGCCTTTCAGCAACTCGACGTACGCACCCGCTGCCGTACCCTACTCGACTACAATCCTGTGCGCCGCTTTTGGGTACACGACCACCTTCTCCCCTCGCTGCACGCAGACGGCCACCTGTTTATTAAATCTACCTACCTGGATAACGACCACCTTACCGCCGAAGAAAAACGAAACATAGAACGTCGCCGTGCCAATGCCAACTGGTGGAAAGTATATGGCGAAGGTGAAATAGGTATGGCAGAGGGACTGGTATTCTCCAATTGGGCTATTCTTCCAACTAAGAACGAAGAACTAAGAACTATGAATGAAAATTCCCCTGACACTTTTAACTTTTCACTTTCAACTTTTAACTCCCAACAATTGCCCGGGCAATTGTTGGGCTACGGCATCGATTTCGGTTTCACCCATTCACCCACCGCTATTGTACAGGTGCATGAATACGAAGGCGAGTTGTATGTGCATGAATTGCTTTACCGCACAGGTATGCAAAACGACGAGCTGTTTGCCTTCGCTGAAAAGCATATTGATTTAAATGCGCTTGCTGTGGCCGACAGCGCCGAACCCAAAACAATCGACTACCTGTACCGCAAAGGCTGGAAAGGAATTAAACCGGCAGACAAAGGCAACGACAGTGTGGAGTTCGGCATAAACATTTTGCTCGACCGCCGCATAAATGTTACACAGGAAAGCCTTAACCTTATTAAAGAAATGCGCCAGTATATGTGGGACACCAACAAAGACGGGCAGTTTATCCGCCGCCCCGTAAAAGAGTACGACCACGCCATTGATGCCCTAAGATATGTGTATAGTTACCCGAAGAAGAAAAAACTGAAGTTTGTGTAAAGCCTCCCCACCCTCCGAAGGAGGGATTAAAAACAAGTATGCGATATAAAAACAATTTAATAAGAAGTTCCCCCTTCGGGGGAGTTGGAGGGGGCCACAATAAACCCGATGTTCTAACGTTATCTATATACAACCATACCTCATGAAAAAACTACTCCTCACCTTTTACATATTACTTTTTACATCTTACTTTGCGTTAGGGCAATCCTGGGGCGCCGTTGGCAGCGGCGTTAACGGTCCTGTTTACGCAATGGCTGTTTACAATGGCGAGCTTTATGTAGGCGGGCAATTCGATAGTGCAGGTGGCATACCCGCTAACAATATTGCCAAATGGGATGGTAAAAACTGGTCAGCTGTGGGCACAGGGCTAACATATTTGCCCATTTATCCCCAAACTGCAAAAACGGTAAAAACCCTCACTGTCCATAATGGAATTTTATATGCAGGCGGGCAATTTGATACTGCCGGAGGCATACGCGCTATTTGCATTGCACAATGGAACGGTTCAAACTGGGATTCGGTAAGCAATACCTTCCCCGGCGTTAGGGTGGCCGGAATAAATACGCTTTTATGGGACGACTCAGTTCTTTTTGCAGGCGGTGGCTCCGGCGGAGACGGTAGTATTTACGTATGCACTACACCTCCTTACGGAATATACCAGTGGAACGGTAGTAGCTGGAGTAGCCTGGCCGCTGGAGGGGGTTATTTTGCAGAAAACTGGCACGGTATATGTCATGAAGGAGGAATTGATAATATAGCCTCGGTTAATACGCTTACCCAATATAATAACTCTCTTGTAATCGGTGGCCGTTATACTCAGGCCGATAACGGCAAACTTGCCAGCCAGAGCGTATCTTTCTGGAACGGGCTAAACTGGGTTGGGGCCGATGCTGGCCTTTTACCTGCATCGCTGGCAAATACTACTGTTTATAATTACGGGCCTTACGTAGCTTATACAATTGGCAATGCTGCCAATGTAAATGCCTTACTTAGCTTTAATGGCAGACTTTACGCGGGCGGCGACTTTGAAATGAGTTCAGGAATTACTTGTATTGCACAGTGGAATGGTTATTCATGGGCTCCTGTCGGTTACGGAATTTTGGGAGTTAGTGTAAACGCATTAGCTGCATATAATGGAAATTTATTTGCAGGTGGGTATTTTTACCAGGCCAATACAAGTAACGGCAACGGCACGCTTGCGAATAGTATAGCCAAATGGGTCGACACGGCCTGGCAGCCTGTTGATAGCGGGGTAAATGTAACAGGTACAATTCAGGCATTGGTTGAATACAATGGCGCGCTCTATGCTGCCGGTTCGTTCAATACTGCCGGTAGCCTGAATGTTTCCAATATAGCTGTATATACCGAAGATTCTTCTCATACTAAAAATGTTTCCGAGCCCCTGGTTTCAACCGTAGTTTATCCTAATCCTAACTCAGGCACATTTTATGTCGCTGCACAAAACTACCCCGCTGGCAGCCATATTGAGATATATGATGTTTTTGGCCGCAAAGCATTCGATGAATTACTTGCCGGTAACACAACACAGGTAAACCTTGCAGGCCAGGTGTCGCAAGGTATTTATATATACCGGGTAAAAGCATCCGATGATGCTGTACTCGCATCAGGTAAGTTCGAAGTAATGTAATAATCAAAAATGTTTTTTAATCCACTAAATCGCCGATCCATAATAGTAAACATATTATTAAATATATAAAATATATTTATTATATTTGCATAATGAATACCACCAGCTAAATACAATGGCACGCGGATAAACGCAGATGGTTATGATTGTACAAGATTACAATCGGCGAAAATCTTATTAAATCTGCGTCATCAGCGTTCCATTGCCCCCAACAAAACTAAAAGCCCCGAAGCGAGCGAACTCAACTTCAGGGCTTAAAGATTATAACCACTGTCATGAAAACAATACAAATATATTAATAATATGAAAAAAAGACAAGCATTTTTCCGACAATTTTTAGAAAAATTATCGACCCCTTTCAATAAAACCGAGAACCCCCTTTCGGGCGGCAGGGGAACTACCAAAACTGCCAGTATAAGCTATGCATACGTGCAGGAGGGCGCCATTTATAACATTGGCGACGACCCGCGTTCATATATCCGCGACGGCTACCGCAAAAACCCAAATGTGTATGCCGTAATTGAGATGATAGCACGCACTGCAGCCAAAGCACATTACAAACTATTCGACGTTACCAACCCCGCCAATAAGGTCGAGGTAATGCAGCACCCCCTGCTAGACCTGCTGCAAAGACCTAACCCTTACCAGGGCAGGGCCGAGTTTATTGAAAACGTATTCGGCTACAAACTACTCACAGGCGAATGCTTTATTCCTAAAATACGCGTGCAGGTAGGCAGCAACAAGGGCAGGGTTATTCAGCTTATTACTGTGCCTCCGCAATTTGTAAGCATAGCGCTCGACCAAAGCACGGGATTGCCTACGTCGTTCAACTATGTAAATGGGCGCTACCGCGAACAGATAATGCCCGACGACCTTATCTTTACCAAGTACTGGAACCCTGATGGTACCGTGCGTGGTGTGTCTCCCCTGGCTGCCGCCCGCAAAGTAGTGGCACAAAGCAACGATGCTTACGAAGCCGGCATGAAGCTGATTAAAAACCTTGGCCCTACAGGCATACTTACCGTTACCGACGATAATATTCAGTACGACGATACCCAGCTCGATGCCCTGCAGAAGAAGTATGAAGAAAAATATGGCGGACCGGCCAACTATGGCAAAATACTTATTACCGGTGGCAAAATGAACTGGATTACCACAGGCGCCAAGGCTGAAGATTTAGGCTTGTGGGAAGGGCAGAAAATGAGCATGCGCGATATATGTAATGTGTATGGCGTAAGCAGCCAACTGCTGAACGACCCCGACAACAAAACCTACAACAATATGCAGGAGGCCCGCAAGGCGTTAATCACCAATTGTGTGCTGCCCGAGCTGCACCTCTTTGTCGACAGCCTTAACCGCAACCTGGTACCCGAGTTTGAAAAAATTGATGGCCACCGCTACTGCCTTGAAATAGACAAGCAGAACTTCGAAGAGATTCGTGAAGATGAGGAGAGCAAGGTGAACCTGCTGGCACAAGCCTGGTGGATGACGCTGAACGAAAAGCGCAAGGCTATGGGCCTTGGCGAGGTTACCGTTCCTGAAGGTGAGCAGTTCTTTGTGCCGAATAACCTTACAGGAGTTAAGAGTGAATAATGGAAAGTAAAAAATGATAACTTTGTATAAATAACACCCATATGGCAACGTTTGGAGAATTTAGTTTTACACCTAATTCTAAATTGAAAATTGTTCCTGAAAAGCAGGTTTTGCACATTAATAGAAGTACTTTAAAAATCACTTGGGATGTTAAAGGCATACGCTTTAGAGACAAGGACACAAATCAGTACGTTCTTTATATCCCATCATTTGAAATTAGCGGCTATGGTGCAACCGAAAAAAAGGCGAAGGAAATGCTTTGGTCATCAACTGAAGATTTTTTTAAGTACTTGATGAATTTATCGGTTAAAGAAATGAATAAGGAACTTATAAAGTTTGGGTGGAAACAAGATAGGTTGAAAAAAAAGAACTATTCCAAAGTATATGTAGATTTAGATGGAAGCCTTAAAGATTTTAATGCTGAGGAAGTAGAATTTATTGATTTGAAAATGACTGCCTAAATGGGCAATTTCCGACCACTATCCACTAAATGTTGGGAAAAATTCCTTGCTTCAAGAGGTTTTAAATACGACCGGACTAAAGGCAGTCACGATATATGGACAAAGCCAGGTTACAGGTCAATACCAGTATGGGGCGATGAAAAACAAATTCCCGCAATGCATTTAAAAACCAGTTGCCGCACAATAGGATGTACCACTGAAGAGTTATATAATTGGGCAGAGAAGAATTGTTAAAAGACATTTTTTTATATGAACCACTTACCACTATATCTGAAGGAGCATTTAAAGTTCCCTGTAGAAAGATTGGGAACTGCATATAATACCCAAGCCACAAAGGCACAAAAACACAAAGATTCACTAACTATAACTTTGCGGAATTTAGTGACTTGGTGCCTTAGTGGCAAAACGTTTCAATTCGCACTATTGTTATTGGTATTTATTTATGCCTGCAATAACCCGCAGCAAAAGAGCGGAGCAATACCAGGCAGCAAAGATTCGGTTAAGAAGAAACCGTTTATACGCAATACCTTAGGGAATGTAAAGTATGTTAAGTCGGTTGCGGATACCCTGGCATTGTTGAAAATGTTCTTTGCCCCTGATACCATTTTTAATAAAACAGCCTTATGGAAACCCGACCCCGAAGCGCAAATTAACATGAAGGTCCCTGACGATGGCTACTGCCGCACAGTAATTGACACTATTATGTATCCTGAGAAAGATAAGTCGGTTTGCATTGTGGTTTTCCTAACAGGTGAAAATTACATTGGCTGGGCAGAACTGGAAAAAGGAAAAGACGGATACGAAGTCGAGGCCTTTAAAAAGAATGTGTTCTGGGATGACTGTCCTCATTTGAGCGATTGCATGTCGGTTGAAAAATACGGCGATGATGATTATGCTATTCATGGTGGACTTGGCCTGATAGGAGGCTCTTACGAAGCTTATTACGATACACGTACAGGAGATAATATATTCGGGTATTGTTCGTCGTTTGAACGCATGGGTACCAGTTCAGAGCAAAATGCA
>JABDGY010000073.1 GCA_013285805.1 Bacteroidota bacterium
GGTAATGTAAATATTACTGTTATTGCCAGTTCCATCGCCATAGCTGCTATACGGATTAGGGGAACCTACTACATATACAGTATCGCCGGGAGAAGCAGAATCGATTGCGGTTTGCAGGTTTGTAAAGTGTCCGCCGGTTATTGGCGCATTGCAAACTGTAAGAACTTTTGCACTTAATGTGCTGACAGCTAATACAATAAAAGAAAAGATAAATAATTTAGTTTTCATTTTGGTTAGATTTAGGGATTAGGATGTTAATACGGTTAGATAATTTTGGGCAAATATATTATAATAAGTATAAAAACAAAGATATATTAGTCTTATGGAGAGATTAAATAATCATAAAATGTGATATAATGGATAAATACCATTATTCAGCATGGCTTATCCGGAAAAGCAAGGGAAAAGATTTCTCACCCCACCATAAATCACATAAATAAATGATTATCAACAAATTATACTATGAAGTTGCGGGGGTCGGCGGCTTTTTAAACTTCCTTATTGTGTATTGAACATTAACCATATAATAGCGCTGCAACACTTGGGTCTGGGTATCTTGTATATATGTATCGGTAACGCTACGTGAAATGCTTCTATTCTGGTTTAAGAGGTCGAATGCACTTACCGATACAAGCAGTGCCTGTTGTTTCAGGAATTTATACCCTACTGAACCAACCCATAACCATATTCCCTGGTTATATGCCTCGCCAAGCCCATTGTAAACTGTGTACGTTACAGTTGAATTAAGCACTATTCCTTTCAGTATTATGAAATTTACCTTACCCGATATAACCTGGCTGGTGTAATCATCATCGGCCTGGTTCTGAATAGTGTTCTGCACCATACTATAGTTATTGGTGTACCCAAGTGTAAAATCTATTTTCTCACTTATATCACTGCTTATTACCACCCCATTACTTAATGTATAGTTCGACGAAAAGTTCTCTTCATTGTTTATTAATGATGGTGTGCGGGTATATGTAATTCCGCTGTTCAGGTTAAGGTTGCATTTAATCACATGAATAAGCCATCCGTAGGTTACAAACGCCTTGGAATTCAGGTAACTGTTTAAATTTACCGGCTGCAGTATCTGGGCACCTTTTTGTACCAGGGTATTACCGCCAAAAACAGTATCTTTTAATGGTATATATGTGGCATTGCCCAGGTAATGTTGAATGTAATTCCCAAACAGGTATATTAAAAAAGTTGTCCGTTTACCCGAATTGGTTGCTCCGTAACGAGCTGTAAACGACTGTTCATAATCCTGCCTTAACGATGGGTTACCTGTGCTCAAAAGTAAGGGGTTGCTGTTGTTAACTACATTCTGCAATTGTGTTATAGAAGGAGGTGTTACAGCCGTTTTATACATTATCCTCAGGTTTTTAGTTTTTGAAAACCTGTAATTAATTACCAGGCGTGGAAGTATATTCTCGTATGGTTTTAATACAGAAATATTTTCGGGCAATTCTTCGTTTGAAGAAAGAGTGGCATATTGGCCATTCACGCTGGCCATAAGGAAAAATTTTTTGTTTTTATTCAGCCTGTAACTAATACCACCTACCTGGGTTATATATGTACTTTGGTACTGGTTCGATAATCCCGTATCAAGCGAGTTAAAAGTATTTGTAAGGCTATCGTAATTAAATGTTTGTTTATTGGTATTGGTAACTGTCATACTTGGCGTATAATTAAATTGCAGCAAACTATTACTATCCAGTGGTTCGGTATAGGAAAGATTTGAAGTAAGATTATAACCCGTTGTCTTTTGTGT
This sequence comes from Bacteroidota bacterium, assembly GCA_013285805.1. Classification (GTDB taxonomy): domain Bacteria; phylum Bacteroidota; class Bacteroidia; order JABEUT01; family JABEUT01; genus JABEUT01. The sequence continues at coordinate 1,772 of JABDGY010000073.1, forward strand.
TATCTGTTGGTTTTGTAATGTTGTGTCAGCTATAAATCCGCTAAGGGCGTAAAGGCTGCCAGGCGCATTTTTATTATTGGCGCCACCACCAAGATTCAGCGAAATAGTTCTCCCCTTCTTTTTGAATTTATGCATCATTAACACATTACCGTTAAAATTATATCCAACGTTTGAAGAAGAACTCATGGTCTGGCTAAAGCTTTGCACCATCTCCTCCAGCATATCACTTTCGAAGAACGATGAGGCAGCGCTTGTGTTCTGCGTACTACCGGTTATAGTAGCAATTATAGAATTAATTGAATCAACGTTCCATTGAAAGCGGCCATTAAACCGATTATTATAGTTTGTATTATTCGATTTATTTAACTGGTTAAGTATTTGCGTATTCTGTGGGCCACCTGTATAGGCAGTTGTAGAAACATTGCTATCAACATTCATTGAATTGTTAAAGAAATAGCTTGCAGTAAGCTTCACCTTATTTTTGTTCCACGCATTGGTATAATTCAATCCGACCGAATTGGTGGTAGTTATGCCATTTTGGGTGCCTACAAGAAAATTATTGGCTCCCTGAGAATAGCCGCCGCCACCCATTCCTCCTCCGCCACCACCTCCGCTACCACGGCCTCCGCCACCGCCGCTAATTGCACCAAGTATATCCTGGGTAGCAAAGTTTTGCTGGTTTACATTATCGGCTATGCCTAATATTGAAAAGCGGCTTGTGCCATCGAACATATTAAGATTGCCACCCGCCAGGTACCTTTCATCAGTACCGTAACCTACATACCCTTTACCAAAAGTGCCGTTGCGCTTATTTTTCTTAGTTACAATATTTATTGTTTTCTGGGAACTTCCGTCATCAAACCCTGTAAACTGAGCCTGGTCGCTAAGCTTGTCGAACACTTGTATTTTATCTACTACCTCAGCAGGCAGATTTTTTAAAGCAATGGCAGGGTCGTTGCCGAAAAAAGGTTCACCATCGACCAATATTTGTGTTACCTGTTCGCCATTTACCGTAACCGAACCATTCTGTGAACTCACACCCGGCATTTTATTTACTAAATCTTCTGAAGATGCATCGGGATGCGTTTTAAAAGCATCGGCATTAAACTCAGTAGTATCTTCCTTTTGTTGTACCGGTATTATTTTGCCCTGTATAATGGCTGCCTGCATGGTAAGCCCCCATTGCATGTTCAGCATACCTAAATTCATATCTTTTGCAGAATAGGGTATATTCATTACTAAATCATTGAACCCTGTATAGGTTGCCCGCAATTTGTATTTTGAAGGAGTTACATATTGAAAAGCAAATTTCCCGTCAATATCTGTTACTGCAGTATATTGTTTAGAACTATCAAGCGTGTACAAAATTACTCCCACACCCGGCAATGTACTATGTGCAGAATCATTTATTATTTGCCCGTATATTTTTATATACTGTGCATGTAAGCAAGTGCATACGAATAATACGGGTAAAAAATAATATAACCGCAAACGTTTCATTTTACTGCCTTAAAGCCAGTTTAAATGCTGCCCATGATATTTGTTTTTCGGGTTCAGCAGAGCCGCTGCCGCCATGCCCGCCACCACCGCCACCATGCATACCACCGCCGCCACCCATACCGCCGCCGCCCATTCCTCCCATGCCACCACCACGCATACCACCACCACCACCGCCATGCCCTCCTCCTTCACCACTATTTGTGTGCTGGGGTGTTACAGTGAAATTGAATGAAATACCTAACACTTTGTTTGTATCAGGTGCAGACAACGTGGATTTAAAAAATGTTTTAAAAGGGATAGCCGCTTCATATATCATGGTGCCTGCGCTATCCCAGTTTATTGCCACCTGTATGCCGTAGTCATCGGGCAATTCAATTAACCCGTCGCTTACTGTTCTGAATCCGCTCAACCGCATTTCCCTGGCACCAGCTACAAAAGTTCGGTGTTGCCGATTAATCCGCGAAGTATCAGGAGCGGTGTAAGTGTATTGCTGCCCCTGCCCACCATTGTCATCTCCGCCATGGCGTTTTTGTCCTGAACCTTGTTCAGAGGCATCCATTCGTTGTACCATAGGGAACTGTATCCCAACCTGCTGGTTTTTTTTACCCGTAGTATCTATCCACAATTGTAAGCCATATCGCATTATTCCTTTCTCTACCTGGTCGTCGGTAGCACGCAGGCATATATACAGGTTCTGCGTATCGTTACTTACAGAATAATTAAGCTTGGTTTTAGTGTCGTAAATGTGCAACGGTATTGACCATTCTTTTGCTTTGCCATCAACCGTTACCGGTGTACTTTGCCAAAGGCTTTTGTATACAATTTTAGGCGAGCAGCATATTAGCAATGCTGATAGTACTGCCAATGACACATAAACAATAACTTTTTTATCTTTCATAAATCAGGAGTAAACTTACTACTTTGAAGTAATTAGACGTTTACTTCTATTAAAACTTGTGAAAATCAAATGCCATAAATAATAAAAGGCTTCTTATTCAGAAGCCTTTTATAGGAATATGAATATCGTAAGCTTATCTTAACGAACTACAAGTTTACCTTCCGAAATAAGTTTGCCTCCGGTTTCGGTAACTATCCTGTAAAGGTAAATACCGGCAGCCTTAGTATCAAGATTTACCTGGTTAACACCTACACTTACTGAAGCGGTATAAACCTGTTGCCCCAATGTATTATATATTTCCACCTCTGCTTTTTCAGTTAAGTTATCTGAAAGTGCAATAGAAAATGAACCATTATTCGGGTTAGGATACACTTTCACATCATTACTTTCTGCAATATTCTCAACTGAAGTAGGTTTTGTTCCGGTTATATTTATATTGTCAACGTAATAAATATTACCCCAGCCTGAACGGCTCTCAATTGAAAACATTACATTCGACTTGCCTTTTACAGCGGCAATATTTACAGAGTCTGTTCTCCATGCACTCTTACTTGCCGGAACGAAACAACCGGCGCCATTAGTATCGAAACCGGCCGACGTACTACTACCTGTAGTACATAATGTGCTGCCACCTTTTGAGTAAACCATTGTCCAGGTGTTACCGCAGTCGGTTGAATAATAAATATCGAGCGTATCGCTGTAAGTTGGCAAACTGCTAGGCTCGTATGCCACATCGAACCACATCTTCGGGCTTGTAGCGCTTGAAAAATCATAATCAGGTGTATATATCTGCTGCCGTTGGCCTGTAATGTTAACTACATTTCCGCAATTGCCGGGGAAATACATGCATTCACTACTATTACTACCCAATGAGGTACAATGTTCCCACATACTATCACTGGGGCTTGGCAAATTCAGGTGCCAGCCTGTTGGAGGGAAAAATCCTTCCTGGAAGCCTTCGTTTACAGGTAAAGTTCCCGAAGATGGTACATAAATATATCCCACATACGTAACAGAATCTTTTCCTGCCGTTGATGTTACTACTTCTTTTACCGCATAAGTGCCAGGTGTACTGTATTTAATTGTCGGATTTTGAACTTTGGATGTACCCGGAGTTCCTCCAGTAAAAGTCCAACTCCAACCCGTTATGGTACCGGTAGAGGTACTCTTATCAGTAAAGCTAACCGATGACCCGGGGCAAACTGTTTTGGGATTAGCTGTAAAACTAACTTCAACGGGAGCACTGCATGTTAAAGAATTAAATGCACTTACGCTACCGTTAAAAACATCTTCGTCCACTTGTCCGCTAATTCCGGTAACTGTACCGGTAAACGACCACTGCTTAAAAACCCAGGTGGGCCAAATACCGGTAGTAGCAGGTGGCGTTGCTGAATTACCATCAGGATCTGCCATCCAAAGACCATAGGCAGTCATTGAGTTGAGATACATTGTGCCTGCATAACTTCCATCACTATATAGAACTGGTTCAACTCCCGTAGAATCGTAAACTGTTTGCATCCATGTTTCAGCCCAGTTGGTTAGCGCGGTAGGAGTAAAATAGCTTGAAAGTGATGGGCCACTTGGCGGATCTTCCATATCGAGCGCGGGGGGCAAGCAACATGACTTAATATACTTCTTGGCTATACTTATAAAGTAATTTGCTTCGGCAACCGCTGTATTAGTTTCAGGATGGGCAAAATGATACGCGCCCATTATCAGTCCTGCCGAGTTGCCGTTTGTTTCATTGTAAACAAAATCACCATCGGCAATTCCTGTACCTTCCGAAGCTTTAGCATAGGCAAATGTAATACCCGCAGCCTTTACCTGCGCCCAATTAGGAGTACCCTGGTAAGATGAAACATCGACACCAAGAATAGTCTGTGCATTTGTGTTCAGCACACAAATAGCAAACGCTGAAATAAAAAGTAATTGTTTTCTCATTGTTTTGAAGGTTCAATGGTTTGTATACAGTTCCAGCCTTTTCCATTCATCTGGTAAGTTATTATTAGTGTTTTACCCGCATACTTAGGGTTCAGCACATACTTACCGTTGCTTTTAATAAGTAAGTCACTGTACTCCTTATTAATTTCAAAAGTAGCTCCCGTTTTGCTGTTGTGCACTATTAGCACAATATTAGTTCCGTTTACAGTCATGGCATATTGTTCATTATATAAGCGAACATCAGTTATTGTGCCGGTAACCGAATTAGTTTGCCCGAATGCGGTTAATCCTATAAAGAATAACAGGGCCGTTAACAATTTTATTTTTCTCATGTTTATTTGGTTTTCAGAATCTATAAATACAATTATAATTTATTACACAATTGCTTTAGGCAGTTTGAATGCTTATGAATACTTAAGTAAAAAGCGGAACCAGGAATTACTTGTTTTTTTCATCACCTTAAAAATTTATAAGAAGCCAGGTTTCTTATTACGAATTTTCTAAATGAAAAATCACCTCAAATATATTCAGTAGTCTGTCAAAATCCAAATCGGGTAGCTCAATAAATACATCACTCTTTCAAATTCACTTTATATCAGCCAATTAATCTTTGCGAAAAGATGCAAAAATTTAAA
>JABDGY010000074.1:0-5263 GCA_013285805.1 Bacteroidota bacterium
TTATAGTTTATCGTTCATAGTTTATAGTTATATGAAAACAGGAATTTTATTAGTCAACCTTGGCACACCAAATAGTCCTGACACAAACCATGTAAGGAAATACCTTATTGAATTTTTAAATGACGGCAGGGTTATAGATATACCTGCTTTCCGCCGTAAGCTTTTGGTAAATGGTATTATAGCCCCATTCAGGGCGCCGAAATCGGCTGCACAGTATAAAGTAATATGGACCAAAGAAGGTTCCCCACTCCTTATATATGGTGAAAAACTAAAAGCCAAATTGCAAAAAGCAATGGGCGACGACTATGTTGTAGAACTTGCAATGCGTTACCAGAACCCCTCATTAGAAAGTGTTATTGGAAAACTGCTGCATGAAAAGCCTGTACAGAAATTAATTGTAGTTCCACTTTATCCGCATTATGCATCCTCAAGTACAGGTTCTACTATTGATAAGGTGATGGATGTAATAAAAAACAAAGAAGTTATTCCCCCGGTAAGTATTGTCGGGCCATTCTTTAATCATCCTGCTTTTATTGACGCTTTTGCCAAGGTTGTCAAAAGCAAAAATAATATCGCAGACTACGACCATTTCCTTTTCAGCTATCATGGCTTGCCGGAAAGACATATTATGAAAGGCTCTGTTTCTTCAAAAATGAATTGCACATTATCTGATTGCTGCAATACACTTTCGGCAACCAACTTCTTTTGCTACAGGGCATCATGCTTTCATACCACTAAACTTTTAGCTGCTGCTCTTAATTTGCCTGATAGTAGTTACAGCAGCACATTCCAATCGCGCCTGGGGCGCGACCCTTGGATAAAGCCTTATACCGATAAAGTTATTGAAGAAAAAGCAAAATCGGGTGTTAAAAAAATGTTAGTCTTCTCCCCTGCTTTTGTAGCCGATTGCCTTGAAACCCTTTTTGAAATCCGTATAGAATATGCCCGCCTTTTTAAAGAATACGGCGGCACACAGTTAGACCTGGCAGATAGCTTGAATGATAGTGATGAGTGGGTAAGTGCGCTGAAAGAGATAATTGCGGATTCAGTGAGAGCTTAATTGCTCTCATCATTCCTTTTTCTTATTTTTGATATTGTTATTTACCGCCAATGAAAAAACTACTTCTTGTAATAATCTTGGTAAGTTTATCTGTCTTACTGTTTGCTCAAGATAAGCCCAAATACAGAGCAGAGTTAAAAGGCGTTGTTAAGGATTCAACAGGGTTATGTAAAATAATAGTCCTTAATTCAAAAAACAAGGATGTCTCTGATAGCTTTACGTTTGTTGGTGCTGTTGTATATGTTTATGATTCAACATCAGAATTTCATACCTTGGTTTTTTGTGGCACTATTAGCTCTCTAACCTTCAGAGCCAATGAACTTATTGATTGCATTAAGGAGACTCATAAATTACCAGAAAGGTATTACCTGGAAATTAGTGTAACTATTGGAAGTAAAAAAAAAGAAAGATATCCTCATGAGTTAGATTATTATTTACCACCTTTTAGGATACCACTGATAAGAAGATGACCTATTTATACAATAGGTATTAATTTTACTCTCTTGTAAGTTTACCCGCATGCACTACTTTAAATATAATGCCTAAAAAACTCATTTAGCTGCATCATCTTCGGCCTTCCCGATATCCTTAATGTTTTTATCTGTCACCTTTGCATAACCAGGAGGCACATTCGCATTAGCCACTTCAGGGCTTACGGTTAACAGAACATCTCCGGTCTCGGCATCTACCACAAGATGCTGCCAACCTACGGTAGGCCTGTACCCACCCATGGTTTTACTTGCAGGGTACACCACCAACAGGCAGCAACAGGTATCATTGTTCAATATACTATTGTCGAATTCCTCGCGTGAAACAATCTTAAACCTATTCGGGTAAGCCGCTGAAATTTTTGCTTCTGTTGTTGTCTTATCAAGGTTGTCTTTACAAATCAGCAATGTCTTGGCTTTTACTTTAGCAACCTGCTTTGCCGCATTTTGCTTTTCTTCTTCTTTATCTGCTTTCTTATCTCCTGCCAGGGCGGTATTAAACTGGCTTTGTATAGCCATGAAGCATAATGCAAGTGAGCCTTTAGTCGGTATTACCATATCAAGGCCTTGCATAAATATTATATCAGCGGCTTTCTTTTTGCCTTTTACCAGTATATCAATCCTTCTGTAGTCTTCCTCGCCATGGTATTTTGGGTCTGCACAATCAAATTGTATGTAGTCCTTGTAATCGTCAAGCATTCCATTAAGCTCATCATCTTTATCCGCATAAAAATCGAAAGTAAAATCGGAAGGTGCGCCTCCGGCAAATTGGGTAGAACGGTCATATACAAGAAAAGAGTATTCTTCACGCTTTGCTAATGGCATTGCTATTACCTCACTCATAGTTTTATACTCAATGCCTTTGGCTACTTTCAGGTATTTGTCAGCCATGGCCTGCATATTACTGTTTATTGAACTAATTTCATTTTGATACGCTGTAACAAGCGCTGCTTTATGCATTTTGTTAAGTTTATCCGTATACTTTTTGTTTTCTTCAAGCAGCACCACCATCAGCGTGCTGTTCTTCAGTGTCAGAACCTCATCGTTTTTGGCAGGTATAACTTTGTGAGTAATGGCCTGTAATTCAGGCACAAGCATCAATAGTATCAGTATAGGCAACAAGTTCTTTTTCATAAACTTAGGATTAGAGTCATTCTCAACGGCAAAACTAACAAACTTATTCTCAAGCAATATGATATGCTTCTATTCCCTTAAGTTATGAATAGCCTTTCTTAACCCTATTCTGAACAGCCGACCGATACCCGGCAAAACATGGGTAGCACTTTTTGAGGGGTGATACCCTAAATTAGTATTGATTATCATGTAGTTATGTTTTTAAAAGAGGCTAAAACTGCTACCCATTGCTACCCATCCTTGCCCCTATAACCCAATACCCTTAAAAAAAGTGAAAAAGGGGTATTTGCAAATAAGAAATTTACTTATCTTTGCCGTCCATTTTAAAAAACATGAATAAAAGCAAGCAATACGAAACCGTGTTTATCCTAACCCCGGTTTTGTCGGAAGAGCAGACTAAAGAAGCGGTGGAGTTTTACCGTAAAGCCCTTAAAGAGCAAGGTGGCAAAATAACCAATGAAGAACACTGGGGGCTTCGCAAACTGGCCTATCCTATACAGAAGAAAAGTACAGGTTTTTACCATGTACTTCAGTTTGAAGCGCCTTCTACAGCTATTACCGAGCTTGATATTACCTTCCGCCGCGACGAGCGTATACTGCGTTACCTTACCGTATCGCTTGACAAGCACGCCATTGCCTACCTTGAAAAGAGGAAGCTTAAATTCGGCAAGAAAGAAGGCGAACATAAGAAGAGCAAAGCAGAAACTACTACTATATAATAATCAATAGATCATGGCAGAAAAACCAGCATCAGCAGGAAACGAAGTACGTTATTTAACACCTCCGCCAATTGAGGTTAAGAAGAACAAATATTGCCGTTTCAGGAAATATGGCATCAAGTATATAGATTACAAGAACCCTGACTTCCTGAAGAACTTTATAAACGAACAAGGTAAATTATTACCTGTACGTATTACAGGTAACTCTTCAAAGTACCAGAGGAAAGTATCGCAAGCCGTAAAAAGAGCACGCCACCTGGCGTTACTACCTTTCGTAGGCGACCTTTTAAAATAATAATTAAGCAACAAGAGCCATGGAAGTTATTCTCACTAAAGACGTACAAAACTTAGGAACACAATTTGACCTTGTAAAGGTAAAACCGGGTTATGCCAGGAACTTCCTTATTCCAAGGGGCCTTGCTATGTCGGCAACCGATTCGAACCGGAAAGCGCTTCAGGAAATCATTAAGCAAAGGGCACATAAAGAAGCTAAACTGAAAACAGATGCTGAAGCTACAGCCAAGAAACTGAAAGACGTTGTAGTTCAGATACCGGCTAAGGTTGGCGAAAACAACAAAATATTCGGTTCTGTCAATGCTATACAGTTAGCTGAAGCTATTCACAAACTCGGCTTTAATGTTGATAGGAAGAACATTGACTTTGCTTCTGAACACATTAAAACAACAGGAAAATATATAGCTAAAGTAAAACTTCACAAAGAAGTTATTATTGAAGTAAACTTCGAAGTTGTACCTGAATAATTACTGAGAGAATTTATATTAAAAGCCCTGATGGTAACATCGGGGCTTTTTTATTGGCTATAATTCGAGCGACATCTGGCTGGGGCCACCCTTTTTCTTTTTACCCTTACCGTCTTCGGCAGCCTGCTTTAGTTCGACCGGCGCAGGAGTCGCTGCAGACTTCTTTGTCTTGCCGGTTTCTGCCTTCTTAACAGGAGTTTCCTTTTTCGACCTGAACTCTTCTACTGGCGACATTTCACTGTCCTCAAAGTCAAACCCATTGCCGCTTCCGCCTTTGGGTGTTGGAGTATTATCAGGTGTCTCTTCCTTCGGAGCGTTAGGGTCAGGAATTAATTGCACCTCTTTAACCTTACTATAGTTAAGCGGCTTGCCCTGGGCCTTCATTCCCATTAACGGGGCCACTTCATCGCTTTTCAGTTTCTCATCGGGCAGTTCTTTGCCTTTCTCTTTGCTGAATTTTATTTCAACAAGGCATTGCTGCATATCAGTTACAGCTTCAAGTTGAGAGCCCTGGGTTTCAGATATAAATATTACTTTCTTATCGGTCGATTCAGGAACAAATCGCTTTATATAGTACTTCTTCTTCTCGCCTTCCCAATAAACAGCAATAAGCGCCTTCTTATCATTATACTTTGTAATAAGAACAATATCTTCTTCGAAATGGGCTGTAAGATCAAACCCGCTCAGGCGGTAATTTCCATCTTGTGTAACAACAAGTATCTTATCATCACCGGCAAATTCACCTATATAAGTACCTCTTTCTTCTGAATTAATACGGCGTACCGTATCATCAAACCATATCTTTTGCGCACTGAGTGTTGAAACTCCTTTCTCCTTCTGTATTACTTTGCGAACAGGGTACTTGGTCACAATATTACCCATAGAATCACGGCCCTTTATAGCCAGGTCGGCAAAATTTACATCGAACATTTTAACCCTTGCCGTAGTGGTAAACTTCAGGTTTATAGTAATAACTTCAGCCTCTCCGTTAGGATTAGCGGTCATATATAATATCTCAGAACCTTCATTACCCCGGCTAAGTGCATATTCCTTATCGCGTATAATTGATGTAACCGCGAAACGTTTCATATAGGTATAGCC
>JABDGY010000074.1:5273-6163 GCA_013285805.1 Bacteroidota bacterium
GGTATAGCCTTTGGGGCCGTCACGGTAAACAACGTTATACACGGTACGTTCATCGTTGCGCTTAAATACATTTATGTAGATAATGTCTTTACCTACAAATGCCTTTTCTGTTATGCGTGTAACCAGCATAGTGCCGTCGCGCCTGAAAACTATAATATCATCTATATCCGAGCATTCGCAAACAAATTCATCTTTGCGAATACCGAAGCCATATTTCTTTTTTAAATCCTTAAAATAGTCAATGGCATACTCTACAAGGTTATCAAGGTTATGTTGCACAGTTTTCATTCCGTCGAGCAGGGTTTTCATAAACTCGTCGGCAATGAATGAATCATATTTCGAAATGCGTTTAATTTTTATATCGGTAAGCTTAACAATATCCTCACGGGTTACTTCGCGGGGAAATTTCTTTTTGTAAGGCTTTAAACCCGCATCAATTGCCTCTAATACCTCTTCCCATGTTTCGCAATCTTCAATATCGCGGTATATGCGCTTTTCAATAAATATTTTCTCCAGCGAAGCAAAGTGTAGTTGCTCGGTAAGGTGATGTTTTTTTATTTCGAGCTCCTTCTGCAATAGGCCCAGTGTCCTTTCGGTGGCTATCCTCAACATTTCACTTACACCCAAAAAGCGTGGCTTATCTTTTTCTATTACACATGCATTGGGAGAAATGGAAAGGGCGCAATCGGTAAAAGCATAAAGAGCATCAACAGTCTTATCGGGCGAAACACCCGAGGGCAGGTGTATCAGTATTTCTACATTCTCAGCCGTATTATCCTCAATGTTCCTGATTTTTATTTTACCCTTTTCGTTAGCAGCAACTATTGAATCTATAAGCGAAGTGGTAGTAGTGCCGAAAGGTATCTCTGTAATTACAAGGGTCTTTTTAT
>JABDGY010000075.1 GCA_013285805.1 Bacteroidota bacterium
AAAACCTGGAAAATTGACAGTTCTCACAGCCGCATCCAATTCAAAGTAAAACACCTTATGGTTAGCAACGTAAGCGGTGAGTTTACCAAATACGATGGAACAGTACTATCGGATAAAGATGATTTCAGCGATGCCAAAATTACTTTTGAAGCAGATGTAGACAGCTTAACAACCGGCAGCCCGCAACGCGACGGCCACCTTAAATCAAATGACTTCTTTAATGCTCAGTCTTTCCCCAAAGTAAAATTTGTATCGAAGGAGTTGAAGAAGATTGATGGTGAAAACTACAAACTGGTTGGCGATTTCACTATGCGCGACAAAACATTACCTATAACCTTAGATGTAGTATTCGGAGGTATGGGAACCATGAATGGCATGAACGGACTTCATACTGCAGCCGGTTTTGAAATTAAAGGAAAGATAAACCGCAAAGATTTCGGATTGAGTTGGAACATGGCTACAGAAGCAGGTGGAGTTGTAGTGGGTGAAGAAATTAAACTTGACATTACAGTTGAACTTGTAGAACAGAAAGAAGCAGTTAAGACAGAGAAAGCATAACACGCATTACGCTGCCATGGTGTGATTGCGCCAATTGCATGAAATGAAAAAGAGTTGTGAAATGTTTTGCAACTCTTTTCATTTTCTAAAATATTTGCGATGATTTTTTCATTGAATTGCTTTCTGAAGTTTTGTTTTTACTGAAATTACGTTCATGCTTATGAACATTTGAATGTTAAAAACATCTGTATATCATATGATGTATATCAAAAAAAAACATCGACATTCGTACTCATAATTTAAAAACTTCAAACATCATGGCAACAAAAAAAGCAAAAAAGAAAGCAGCTCCTAAAAAGAAAGCTGCAAAGAAAGCTGCGAAGAAAAAATCTTCGAAGAGGAAATAAAGAAAAGGGCTCCAAACGGAGCCCTTTCTTTTTATATCTTTTTTGTCTTGCTATGAAATCCTGCTCCAGTCGCCCTTCTCCTTATCAAGTTTACTAAGCTCTACCGATAGAATACGATTCTTCTCCATCACTAATCCTCTGTCTTCATCAAGTATATCTGTGGCAATTATTCTTGCCTGCTGAAGTATTCTTCCATCCCTGGCAATATCTGCAATTTTCAAATTCAGTATACCACTTTGCTGTGTTCCGGTAATATCTCCCGGGCCACGCAAACGCAAATCTTCTTCCGATATTTCGAAACCATCGTTTGTACGTACCATTATATCAACACGCGCACGCGCATCGGCACCTAACTCATAAGGTGTCATTAATATGCAATAGCTCTGGTATTCGCTTCGCCCTACTCTGCCTCTTAACTGGTGTAGCTGCGATAAGCCGAACCGTTGAGTGCTTTCAATTAATATGATACTTGCATTAGGTACATTCACACCTACTTCAATTACTGTTGTTGCAACAAGTATATGTATCTCGCCTTTCGCAAATGCCTGCATGGTCTTTTCGCGTTCCGCAAACTTTATCTTGCCATGCATCATACCCACCACATGGGCGGGGAATGCTTTGCGCACTTCTTCAAAACCCGCAAGCAGGTTTTCAAAATCTAACTTGGCCGATTCTTCTATAAGCGGATATATGATATATGCCTGCCTGCCCTTATCCAGTTCACTTCGTATGAAAGCATAAACTTCACTCCTCTTACCATCATACTTATGGAGTGTCTTTATGGGTTTTCTTCCCGGAGGCATCTGGTCAATTACCGAAACATCAAGGTCGCCATATAAGGTCATGGCCAATGTGCGGGGAATTGGAGTGGCAGTCATAACCAACACATGAGGCGGAGTTTCATTCTTCTGCCACATGCGCGCGCGTTGTGCAACACCAAAACGATGTTGTTCATCTATCACCACCAATCCAAGGTTTTTAAACTTCACCCTGTCTTCTATCAGCGCATGTGTACCGACAATAATCTGCATTTGTCCGTTCTCCAGTTCTTCGTGCATTACCCTGCGTTGCGCTTCTTTCGTCGAACCTGTAATAAGAGAAATAGTAACGGGCATATCTTTCAGAAACTCTTTCAGGGTAGCAAAATGCTGAATTGCCAATATCTCAGTCGGCGCCATAAGGCAACATTGGTATCCATTATCTAAGGCAATAAGCATGCAGAATAAAGCAACCAACGTTTTGCCGCTTCCAACATCACCCTGCAACAGTCGATTCATTTGTATACCGGCACCCATATCCTGCCTTATCTCCTTAACAACCCTCTTCTGTGCATCGGTGAGCGGAAAGGGAAGATAACTATTATAGAACGTATTGAAATTATCGCCTACTTTAGAAAAAACAAATCCTTTTATGGTTTGCTCTCTGCCTATCTTACTTCTTAGTAAACTTAATTGCAGGAACAGGAGTTCCTCAAATTTTAATCGTTGCTGTGCCCTGACCAGTGTATCGTTATCTATCGGTAGGTGAATATTGCGCATAGCTTCCTTGCGGGGCATCAACCGTAACTTACTGATAAGATACGTGGGCAGGTTCTCATATATATGTTCGATTGCCTGAGGAACAAGTGCACGTTGCAGTTTTACTATACCGGTTGAGTCGAGCCCACCTGCTTTAAGCAATTCGGTAGTACTATATACAGGCTGCAATCCTTTTACAAGTTTCCTGTTCTCTTCAGTATTCTCTTCTATAGAAGGATGCGATATGCTGAACTTACCCATGAAAATAGCCGGCCTACCGAAAACAATGTACTCGCTATCTACCTTCAGCTTTTTGCTCATCCATTTTATTCCCTGGAACCAAATGAGTTCTATTCTGCCCGAATCATCCTCAAAATCAACTACCATGCGTTTTTTCTGCTTGGCGCCAATAATCTCTATATGGGTAATCTTGCCGCATATTTGTATATGCTGCATGTCGGCATTCACTTCCTTTATTTTATAGAAACGGGTACGGTCGACATAACGGAAAGGGAAAAAGTAAAATAGGTCCCTGAACGTAAATATGTTCAGTTCCTTCTTAAGAAATTCAGAGCGTTGCGGACCAACCCCTTTAAGGAAATTTATTGATGTATCGAAGAATGATACCGCCTTATCCATTCAGCAAGTTTACCAGCCTTTTTCTAAAATATCGCGGGTATGGTAGGTAATGATAAGATTGCAGCCCGCGCGAGCAAATGCATGCATATTTTCCATTACCACAGCTTTTTCGTCAATCCAGCCTTTAGCAACGGCAGCCTTAACCATTGAATATTCACCCGATACATTGTAACATGCCACGGGTAAATGGGTATTTGCTTTCAGGCGGGTTATAATATCTAGGTATGCAAGGGCAGGTTTCACCATAAGAACGTCTGCTCCTTCGGCTTCATCGAGCCAGGCTTCTTTCATGGCTTCATCTGGATTACGGTAATCCATCTGGTACGATTTCCTGTCGCCATATTGAGGAGCTGAATCAGCAGCCTCACGGAACGGACCATAATAGGAAGAGGCAAACTTTATAGAATAGGACATGATGGCTGTATGTTCCAATCCTTTTTCATCTAATAAGGTGCGTATGGCTCCCACGCGACCATCCATCATATCTGAAGGAGCCACCATATCGGCTCCGGCTTCAGCATGCGTAAGTGCCATTTTTGCGATAGCGGCCACCGATGAATCGTTATGCACATGCCCGTCTTTTATAATGCCGCAATGACCATGTGATGTGTAGGCACACAGGCACACATCTGTAATAATATAGATATCCTCTTTAAAATTCTTCTTTAGAAGTTTAATAGCATCTGCCACAACCGTATCTTTCTGGTAGGCTGATTTGCCTTCAGCGCTTTTAGCTTCGCCACTGCCAAAAAGTAAAATCTTCTTAACTCCCAGCTTCAAACCTTTTTCAACATCCTTTAATAAGGTATCGGGTGAAAAATGATTGATACCCGGCATGGAAGAAATGGGCGATTTAATGTTCTTACCCTTTTCTACAAAGTAGGGATAAATGAGCATGTCTTTATGAAAACGAACCTCGGCAACCATATCGCGTACAATAGGGTTTTTACGAAGGCGGCGCGGACGGTGAATCATATTACTGGAATTATAGCACAAAGATAGGAGATAGAATGGAGAATGAAGCTATCTATTTATGGCAGGAGTATGAAAATAACGGGTAGAAAAGTAGTATATTTGTAAATAAACTTACACTATGTTAACCAAGAAACAGCTTATATCGACTCTACGAAATCTTCCCGAGAAGTTCTCCGTAGAAGATGTAATAGACCGGGTTGTACTCCTTCAGAAAATAGAAATAGGCATTGAACAATCTAAAGCGGGTAAAACAAGAACTACTAAAGAGGCTAAAGCTAAGTTAAAGAAATGGTTATAGTAAAATGGTCGGACCAATCTATCAGCGATATTCAGAATATTGCTGAGTTCATTTCAAAAGACTCCCCTAAATATGCCCGCATCCAGGTCAACACTTTTTTTGAAAGATGCGAGGTACTTGAACACTTTCCCTATTCTGGCAGAGTGGTGCCTGAAGCCGGAAAAGAAAACATAAGAGAATTAATTGTGGGAGCTTACAGAATAATATATCGCATTCTTAGCGAAAAAAGAATAGATATTTTAACCGTTCACCATTCTTATAAGCTTTTAAAGATTTAGTTAAGAAGATACCTTCTATATACTGAAAATAGCCTGCAGCAGTCCAATTTCATCAAATGCTGGAACGAGGTAGACTGATTTCACACCCGCTTGTTTAAGGGTATGAGCCGTAGCATCGCCCATAGCAATTATCTTTTGTTCCGGCTTTACCTTTTTCTTTTCAAAAAATGCTTCCACATTCGATGGGCTGGTAAAAAGCATTATATCAGCATCGGCAGTATTCTCAACCGGCTTTTGTATGGTTTCATAAACCACAAGGTCTTTTACCTGGTATTTATTTACAAATTGCTGCTGCACGGTACGCATACTGTCTTTGGCTTGCGGAAATAATACAGTGCCCGATTTAACCAAACTCGCAAATTGTTTGCCCGTCATGCGGGTATCGGTTGAGTAACCTATAAACTCGGCGCGCTTATTATACTTACGCACCGCCTCGGAAGTTGCTTTGCCAATTACACCAATCTTGGCACTACCTATATCAGGTTTCTGTTCAAAGAAGAACTTAACCGCATGCTTGCTTGAGAAGAATATCCAGTCTGTAGGGTTGGGCCTGCCGAAAGGGATAGAATTAAATTCAATAAATGCCTTACCACTTACTTTATACCCACTTGCCTTCAATGCTCGACTAAAAAAGTCATCTTCGCGTACATCGCGGGTAATGAATACAGAAGCGGGGTTATTCACCCTTATTTTATCGGCGACCTTTTGCGGCCAATTCTCCGGCATTCTTGTCTCGAAATGGAAATACCGGGGAAACGAATCATCAGCATCCGAGTATGCAGCCCATGCTTTATAAACGGGCTTATCTTCTTCATCAGAATGTTTTTCACAATAGATACCCAAGGGCAAATTACATCCGCCACGGAACAGGTTAAACACTTTACGCTCCAATGCAACAATTTCTTCCACCTCAGGGTGGTTTATGCTTTGCAAAATCTTTTGTGTTTCTTTATCGTCGGCACGGGTTTGTAAAGCAAGCACACCTTGCGCCGGTGCAGGTACTAATTCCTGCGGTGAGAGTTTCTCAGCATGAAATTCGGAAACATCAATACCCAAACGCTCCACTGCTGCCGATGCCACCACAATAGCATCGTACATTTTATCGCGCAGCTTTTGTATGCGGGTAGGAATATTACCACGCAGTTCTTTAATCTTTATATCGGGCCTGAAAGCAATAAGTTGCACCCGCCTGCGGGCAGATGAAGTGCCCAGCAAAGTATCTTTCTTCAATGAAAGTCTCTTCTTAGGGTCAACACAATCTTTATTAATAAGCAAAAGTTCAGTCGGGTCCTCGCGATAGGATACTGCTGCTACAACCAACCCATCAACTGGAGTAGTGGGTAAATCTTTATAAGAATGTACGGCCAAGTCGATTTCTTTCTTCAAAAGGGCCTCTTCTATCTCTTTAGTAAAAAAACCTTGCCCCTGCATTTCCGAAAACCGTTCTTCAGGATTCTTATCGCCACGGGTTTTAATAATTACCAATTCGGTTTTGG
>JABDGY010000076.1:0-861 GCA_013285805.1 Bacteroidota bacterium
TCCATCGAAATAAAGGGTTATAGCAAGGAATAGGGTCATAACCCAAATGATGCACATGTTCAATAGTGAAGAGGTGAACAAAAAGGTTATAGAAAACTGCATTAAAAATGGTATAATTGTAGACTGGTTTTTATTCCGGCCCGATGCTATGAGAATTGCGCCACCATTGGTAATTTCGGATGCCGAAATAAAACAGGCTTGCAAAATAATAATGTTATCTGTAAAACAATCTTTATCTTAACCAAAGCATGAACGTACTGATTGTAGAAGACGAAAAATCGCTTACCAAAGAGGTGCAGGCCTTTTTGAAGAAAGAGGGTTATGTGTGCGATGTTGCCTATACAGGCAAAGAAGCATCGGAAAAGATTTATGTTAATCCCTACGATTTTCTTTTGCTCGATTTGGGGCTGCCTGATTATGAGGGGCTCGATTTAGTAAAGGAAGCTAAAGAAGCCAACCAGGAGGCATCAATTATTATACTTACTGCCCGTGGCAGCACCGACGATAAAATTAAAGGGCTTGATTTAGGCGCTTATGACTATTTAGCAAAGCCATTTTCGCTGCTGGAGCTTTCATCGCGCATGCAGGCAATTATTCGCCGCAAGCATGGTTTGAAAAAGAGCATTACCGAATTACATGGCTTCCAGGTTGACCTTACCAACCGCAGTGTGGCCTTCAAAACCAATGTAATTAGCCTTACCAAGAAAGAGTTCGACATATTGCAATACCTGCTTATTAATAAGAACCGTGTTATTACCCGCATGCAGCTTACCGAACATATTTGGGATAACGCTCTAGAAGTGGATTACGATTCAAATTATGTGGATGTGCACATTAAGAACCTACGTAAAAAGCTGGGGC
>JABDGY010000076.1:871-6096 GCA_013285805.1 Bacteroidota bacterium
AAAGCAGGGTCAATATAAAGAGGTAGACTGGATAGAAACCGTTAGAGGTATAGGATACAGGCTCAACCTGTTATAGTATTCCAATTTCTTATATGAAGCTTTACTATAAAATAACGCTTATCAATGCGCTTACGCGTATACTTATAGTAGCGGCCTTTCTCATTTTTACACCCAGCCTTATTTATAAAGCTGCTGTAGGCCATACCGATGATCGCCTTAAGAATATGAAGGGACAGATCGTCCAGAAGATTGATACAAAAAGTATAGGTGAATTTTTACAGGAAGAGGATAGCACATTTGCTGATTACACCATATTGAAAGAAAAATTTATTTCAATTGAAAAGGTTGATTCGCTTGGAAAGGACACTTTTGTTACCTCGCAACGTGATATAGAAAGCGAGATACTTGAATTCCGGATATTGAAGCATTGGTTCACTTATCACAATACAAAATATTTACTGGAAATTGGTGAAAGCATACAG
The DNA here is from genome assembly GCA_013285805.1 of Bacteroidota bacterium. Lineage (GTDB taxonomy): Bacteria > Bacteroidota > Bacteroidia > JABEUT01 > JABEUT01 > JABEUT01. The sequence continues at coordinate 1,354 of JABDGY010000076.1, forward strand.
TATGTACGAGACCTTAATTCAATTCTCCGGGAAATAGCCTTGTACCTGCTTATAATCTTTATAACTGTAACAGTAGTTATAGACTTATCATTCATGCAGTACCTGCTTAATCCGTTGCGGAAGATAGAATCGAAGCTATTGGCTACAAAGCACCCTGAGAAATTCGACTTCCGGCATATACACACTACCACCACCGATTTCAAATACCTTGACCAGACCATCAGCGAGATGATGCGTAAGATTCAGAATGCATTTCACATTGAGAAAGAATTTATAGCCAATGTTTCGCATGAACTGTTGACTCCCATATCTATATTGCAAACCCGCCTTGAAAATATGCTGGAGGAAGGTACATTAAATGAAGAAGCTGAACAGAAGATAATAGAATCGCAGCGTACCCTGGGTAGACTAAAACAAATTATCCGTTCACTATTGCTCATTTCGCAGATAGAGAATAACCAGACGCCCAAAGAGGATAGCGCCAGTGTAGCAGAGCTTTTAAAGGAAGTAATTGATGAGCTTGAGGTCAGATTCCCGGAAAAGAATATTTCACTTGAAGCTAATTTAACGGATGATTACACTCTTTCGCCTTGTAACCGTTCGTTATTGTTTACCATGTTCTTCAACCTGATAAACAATGCCATTAAATACAACAAGCAGGATGGCAAAATAATAGTTAGTACGGTTAGGGACAGAAGGCAGTTCGAAGTTCGTATACAAGATACCGGTAAGGGAATTGCTACGGAAAACCTGCAATCTATTTTCTATCGCTTTAAGAAATTCAATTCCGCAGGTGAAGAGAGCTATGGCCTTGGGTTGCCTATGGTAAAAACCATCGCTGACTTCCATGGAATGGAAATAAAAGTAGATTCTATATTAGGTCAGGGCTCGGTATTTACGGTGGTTATTAAAACCGACGAATGAAGCTAAAGCCCGAAGAATTGAAAGAGTTCCTTGATGAAAAGTACCAGCTGTACAACAACCCTAAGTTTATAGAAAGTGACCCTATTTTGGTCCCGCATCGGTTCACTAAGAAAGAAGATATTGAAATTGCTGCCTTCTTCGCTGCAACATTGGCCTGGGGGCAAAGGCCGACTATTATACGCAACGCAATTAAGATTATGGAAACTATGGATAATGCACCATACGACTACATTCTTAATTCCAATAAGAAGGATTGGAAAGTCTTTTCCACTTTTGTTCACAGAACCTTTAATGGAGTTGATGCGGCATACTTTATGCAGTCGTTGCAGCATATTTATAAAGAGAAAGGTGGTTTTGAAAAAGCCTTTTATCATGCTAAGGATATGCGTGAAGGGTTGATACAATTCCGCAAAGTGTTTTTAGGAAAGCACCTTGCTGGGCGCACAGCAAAGCATATTTCCGACGTTTCCAAGAATGCTTCTGCCAAAAGATTGAATATGTTTTTAAGGTGGATGGTGCGTAATGATAAGCGCGGAGTTGATTTTGGGATTTGGAAAACTATATCCCCTTCTATTCTTTATTGCCCGCTTGACCTGCACTCAGGCCGGGTAGCGCGTAAATTAGGATTGTTGAAACGCACACAAGACGACTGGAAAGCAGTGGATGAGTTGACACAGAATCTACGAAAGTTAGATGCGAAAGACCCCATTAAATATGACTTTGCCCTTTTTGGGTTAGGGGTGTTCGAAAAGTTTTAAGGACACTTGCAGCTATCTTTCATAGCCTGATCATGCACGTAGATGATTCGTGTTATACTATCACGCTCAATGCATATAACATTCAAATTGCGGCCATTGCGGGTAAGCCCGTTGAAGTTATATAAGGGATAACGTTCATGAAACGATTGGCTTTTTTTAGTGTCTACCTTACCATAAGTGAAGGCCTCCTTTATCTCATCATCACTAATTTTCTGGCATTTCATCTGGCAGGTAGCGGTGTCGTTATACTGGAAAGTAGTTTTAGTTACCAGGTCATCGAGCTTGAGCATACCCGGCGTTAAAGACTTGCATCCTCTTGTCCCGAATATAAAATAGACACCTATAAGGCCCATGATGAAGCCAAATAAATAAAGGCGAACCCTCCTCCAAAAGTCTGATTCGCCTTTACCTAACATATTCTTATGTGTTAATTGATGGTGGCAGTCTTGCTCTTGTCAACCTTGTAAACAGGTGCATCAACCGAAATGGTATTCTTAGATTGAACTGAAGTACTTGTTGTAGAATTAGCTGTATGTATTTTAGTAATGTGAGGCGCAATAATAAGCGATACAATACTCATAAGTTTAATAAGGATGTTCATAGAAGGGCCCGAAGTATCTTTGAAAGGGTCACCTACGGTATCGCCTGTTACAGAAGCCTTGTGCGGCTCAGATTTTTTATAATACATCTGTCCGTTAATCTCAACACCTTTTTCAAATGACTTCTTGGCATTGTCCCATGCACCACCTGCGTTCGACTGGAATATACCCATAAGCACACCGCTCACGGTTACACCGGCTAATAACCCGCCTAATACTTCAGGGCCGAAAATGAAACCTACAATTACAGGAACCAATAATGCAATGGCACCGGGGGCAATCATTTCGCGGATTGAAGCCTTGGTTGATATGGCAATACATTTTTCATACTCAGGCTTTGCCTTGTATTCCATAATGCCCGGTATTTCACGGAACTGGCGGCGTACTTCATTAACCATGTCCATAGCGGCACGGCCCACGGCAGCAATTGCCAGCGACGAGAAGATGAATGGTATCATACCGCCTACAAACAAACCTGCCAATACGTTTGCCTTATAAATATCTATTGATGAAATACCCGCTATACCTACAAACGCTGCAAACAGCGCTAATGATGTTAATGCGGCAGATGCAATGGCAAATCCTTTACCCGTAGCTGCTGTAGTGTTACCCACTGCATCGAGGTTATCGGTACGGTGACGAACTTCTTCAGGGAGGCGGCTCATTTCAGCAATACCACCTGCGTTATCGGCAATAGGGCCGAAAGCGTCGATTGATAATTGCATGGCTGTAGTGGCCATCATACCTGCTGCTGCTATTGATACGCCATATAATCCTGCAAAGTGATAGGAAACCATAATACCGCTTGCCAATACTAAAATGGGAGCCACAGTAGATTCCATACCTACTGAAAGACCGCCTATAATATTGGTTGCATGGCCTGTACCTGATTGCTTAATAATTGAAAGCACGGGGCGTTTGCCCATGCCTGTATAGTATTCCGTAATCATGCTCATTAAAGTACCAACCACTAGGCCGGTTATAATTGCATAATATACATCCATCGCTGTGAAGTGAACACCGCGGTGAACAAGGTCGCCACCAGGGAGCATCATAGTAACGGCAAAGTAAGCAGCAATAGCCGTCAATACAATTGACGACCAGTTGCCCATGTTCAATGCCTTTTGTACGCTGTCTGTTTCTTTCTTTATCTTCACAAACAGTGTGCCTACAAGTGAGAAAAGAAGGCCTATACCTGCAATAAACATAGGCAGGATAATAGGAGAGAGCCCGCCGAACTTATCCTGCGAGGCATCAACCTCCTGGCCCAATACCATGGTAGCAAGTATGGTTGCAACATAAGAACCGAACAAGTCAGCACCCATACCGGCAACGTCACCCACGTTATCGCCTACGTTATCGGCAATGGTAGCAGGGTTACGCGGGTCATCTTCAGGAATACCTGCTTCTACTTTACCTACTAAGTCAGCGCCTACGTCAGCAGCCTTTGTATATATACCGCCGCCTACGCGGGCAAATAGCGCTATTGATTCAGCGCCCAGCGAAAAACCCGCCAATACTTCTATGGCGCGTTTCATATCGAGTCCGTTTACTGCTGTGCCTTTACCTGCAAAAAATATCTGGTAGAACACTATAAAGAGTCCGCCGAGGCCTAATATGGCTAAACCAGCTACACCAACGCCCATTACCGAGCCGCCGGTAAACGATACCTTAAGTGCTTTGGCAAGGCTTGTACGGGCAGCCTGTGTGGTCCTTACATTGGCGCGGGTAGCAATGCGCATACCTATATACCCGGCAGTGGCCGATAATACCGCGCCTAAACAAAAGGCAATAGCTATAATAGGGCTTGAATCGTCAACCGTGGTTCCTGCCCATGCCAGTAAGCATGCAGCCAGAGCCACAAATACACCTAATATTCTCCACTCTGCCTTCAGGAAGGCCATAGCGCCTTTGGCAATGGCACCTGCCAGTTCTATCATGTTAGCATCGCCTGCGTCTTGTTTGGTTACCCATGCCGATGCTAATGCTGTATAAATGAGGCCAATAATACCTATTAACGGAACGATGTAAAGGACACTTGTCATAGCAATATGTTTTTTAAAGGGCGCAAATATAACTATTCGGCGGAAATGGGACATAATTGGACGTAAGGAGTAGGGATAAAATAACAATGAAAATTAACAATAAGCCCCTCCTGAAGCCCTTTATTGACAGGGCATCCATTGTTAAATACAATAGTTTACAATAGAATTGGTAAGTTTCTGATTTTCAAATAGTTATATAAATAACTGATAATCAATAAAATAAGTAATGTGTTAATGATACGTTAATGGCGGTTTTATGGTAAAAGTATTCCTCCCCTTTACCTTACCTTCGTAATATGAAATCTGCACTACTTAAAATTATTGGTGTACTTGTTTTAGCTGGTGGATTATCTCTGCATGTACCTGCACAAAATGTGTTAACCGATGGTTTTCCAAACCGGGTTGGCGATACCTGGA
>JABDGY010000077.1 GCA_013285805.1 Bacteroidota bacterium
TTGGCACCTCAGCCCATTTAAAGGCATATAAACCCTTGAAGTAAGCGTTCACAATGGCCTTTCTTCTTTGCAAGGTATCAGTATCATAGCGCTCAAGTTCCACCAGGCCAATGGCAGCCATAATATCGGTCATGTTACATTTATAACCCGGTTCAATTATATCGTATCTCCAGTTTCCTTTTTGTGTTTTGGCTAAAGCATCTTTATTTTGTCCGTGTAATGAAGTAACGCAAAGCGATTTATAAATCTCATTATTATCAAAAGGGGGCGGCAGATTCAACACCATTGCCCCGCCTTCGGCGGTGGTCAGGTTTTTAACAGCGTGAAATGAAAAGGCTGAAATATCGGCAGCGGTACCTGTCTTTTTACCATTATAAGTTGCACCGAAAGAGTGAGCCGCATCTGCTAATACTAAAACCCTGCCCAATTTCATCTGGTTATCTCCCTTAGGGGCGAATTTGCCTCTGCTCGCTTCTGCAAGATTCATAATAGCAACATAATCGCAGGGCAGCCCACCAAAATCAACGGGCATTATAACTTTAGTCTTTGTAGTAATCTTCTTTTCTATTTCAGCAACCGATATATTGAAATCATCTTTATTTACATCGGCCAGCACAGGGGTTGCACCGCAGTGCATAACCACATTGGCTGTTGCCGCGTATGTATATGCAGGCAAAATAACTTCATCTCCAGGCCCTACTCCATACCAGCGCAATGCAAGTTCAAGCCCGGCTGTTGCGGAGTTCAGGCAAAGGACAGCAGGTGCATTGCAGTATTCTGCAATCTTCTTTTCAAACAGTTTGGTCTTTGGCCCGGTTGTAATCCAGCCCGAGCGCAACACTTCTGTTACGGCCTCAATTATTTTATCATCGACACGCGGAGGAGAGAAACTAATCATATTACGAAATTAAACATAAGCAATGAATTGAAGAACCCATAAAATACCGTACCTGCCTGTGACTCAAGCATAGCCTCTGCAAGAAAGTTTATGGCAATAATAAAAATGAAGGCACCGTATATAAACCTGCGTTCTTTTATACACTTTACAAATGCCAACCCTAAACAAGCCAGCAAAGCCAAAAACCCTATTATACCCAACATTACTGTAGTCTGTAAATACTGGTTATGCGCATTCAAATGCTCCCTTGCTATTCCTGTATACCCATCCTTCAGGTATTGCGTTACAAGGGCTGTATCGGCATTGCCTGTACCTACACCAATAATAGGTGAACCTTTTATAACCTGCAATGCCCCTTTCCATGCCAATGTTCTTGCCCCATTCGATTCAACGGTAGAAGGGTCAATGGTTTTAGCCTGTACAACATTATTCGCAGAATTAATAGCCCTTGAACTGCCGTCAATTACAAAATGATACGTCAGGAAATAAACTGCCACCAACCCAACAAGAATATATAATGGTTTGGCATACCCTTGCTTTTGAGCATACTTAATCAGCAATGTAATAAGCACCACTGCCGAAACAATCATACCCATTTTCGATTGCAGCAACACTAAAATGAATTCAAGGAAGAAAATCGAAACCACTAAACCTATTTTGCCCGCTTTCGTTAATCCCGCGCCAGGATTGGTAAACAAGTAATATATAAACAATAGAGCCAAATCTATATACATTGAAAAGTAGCTGGGATGTACAAATGAAAAAGCCATGTACTCAAACTCATACACACCCTGGGTATTATATTTCCATATAGCCCAGATAAGGCATGTAAGACCATTCACCACGCAGCCTGCAATAAAGGCATACATCAGTTGTTTTTGCTTCTTTACTTCTATATGCCCTTCCGATACGAGCAAAAATGGCAATACCAGCATCCCGAACTTTATCTGCAGGTTAAACAGCCCTTTATCTATATTGCTATACGCTAGCCCAACAACATATAGGAGATAAAAACCAGAAAATAGTAAAGCAAATTTATTAGCTGCAAAAGCCCTTATCTTGCGTTTAAAATCACCTTCAATAACCCAAGCAATGGCATAAAGCACAATAGCATAAGTCATACCATTAATAAATATATATGCCCCAATAGTAAATGCAACAAGGCAAAGCAGCCAATATTTTATTTCAGATACTTTTTTCAATTGACACTGTTTTTAACAAGTGTTTGGTAAAAATCCTCGGCAATAGTATCGCGATTAAACTTAGTGGCCACATAATTACGCCCGTTTTCGCCAAACTGTTTTGCTTCTTCCCTATGGTTATATAAATATGTCGCCTTTTCTGCCAGGTCATTCGCATCTTCAGGTGTAAAAGCTAATCCAGCCTTGCCTTCATCAATAAATAGCTCTTTCGCTTCACCTTCTACTCCAAGTAATATTGGCTTCTTCATCGCCATTGATTCAAACACCTTCGAAGGTATGGTTCCTTTAAACACATCTAGTTTTTTTAGCGGCACCAATGATACATCAACCGATTTCCATATTCCTGGCATAGCTGATTTAGGCACCGGATCGAAAAAGAAAACGTTATCGAGCTTTAATTGTTGTTTCATAGCCAATAGCTCTTCTTTAACAGGCCCGCTGCCCAACAATACCCATTTTATGTTTTGGCTTCTTGCTTTATCTGCCGCCTGTAGAATTGTCTGCAAACCCTGTGCATGGCCAATAATGCCCGCATACAGAATAATAAAATCATCTTTACTGAAACCTGCTTGTTCCCTCCAACCTGCTGCAATATTTTGCTCATCATAAAAACCAATATCAACTCCGTTAGGCAGCCAGTAATAGTTTTTATCGGGGAACCGTGCTTGTATATCTTTAATAAAGCCTTTTGTGGTGCAGGTAATAAGCGCAGACCTCTTGTAAAGATATTCCTCCAACCATTTACTTATTCCAAGCAGGAAGCGGCTCTTAATCAATCCAAGTTGTTCAGCCATTTCGGGCCATAGGTCAGCCACGTTAAATATTAACTTAGAACGCTTGAACATTTTCAACCACAATGCAGAAATGCCTAAAAACAATGGTGGAGACTCACAAAGCAGGTAATCGGCTTTGCTCAATTTGAAAGTACCAATCCACATGCTTGTAAACACAAATGAAAAGTAGTTGAGGAGCCTTGAAAGTATCCCGGTGTTCTTACTTACATATATCCATGAACGATGCACAGTCATGCCGTTCATACTTTCCTTTGCATACCACTTGCCCTTATACTCAGAATGCACTTCCATCTTCGGATAGTTGGGCATAGCGGTAAGTACTTCTATCTCCACTCCTTTTTTTTGCAAGCGCACAGCCATTTCATACAGGCGGTTTTGCGGGGCGCCCACTTCGGGAGGGAAATATTGTGTAAGTATAATCAGTCTCATTTCTTCACTCCCTTTAACAAACCATCATATATGCCCATAATCTGCTTCAGGTTAGCAGACCAATCATATAGCTCCTCTACTCTCTTTCTTCCGGCATTTCCAATTGATGCGGCTAATTCTTTATCAGTAATTAGTTTTCCAATCGCCTTTGCAGCTTCTTCTGCATTGCGGCGTGGGACAATTATACCACTCACATTGCTTTCAACTACTTCTACAAATCCACTCACATCAGAAACCACAACTGGCTTGCCACAAGCCATTGCCTCAATAACAGCAACCCCGAAGCTTTCGCTATCATCAACCGAAAGAGCCACATATACATCGAGCATATTGTGATAGATAGGTACTTGGTCATGAGGAACGCGGCCTGCAAACTTCACTTTATCTGTAATTCCTTTTTCCTCGCAGAGCCTTGTCAGTTCAGCTAGCTGTGAACCCCCGCCCACAATCAACAACTTCAGTGGTAACTTACTATGGCGTTTTTGCAATACATCAAATGCCTCTATCAAATAATTAACACCATACTTGGGTTCTAACGCTTTTACAGTGCCGACAACTATATCACTTTCGTTAAAAACCGATTTTACTTTTTGCGGTTTAAACTCATCCAGGTCTATGCCAAAAGGAGTAATTTCTATTTTCTTATTGGTGTATTTAGCTGTCTCTTTCGCCATAGAATGGCTGGTAGACATAATACAATTGGCCTTTTTCAAATTACGTTTAAGTAGGTTCTTATGAAGAATGGATTTTCGGGGGAAGTCATATACGTCGCTACCCCAAACTGAAATAACATAAGGATGAAACCTTGAAAGCGCCCCGAGCAAGCCATAGCTGGTAGCATAATGGGCATGCACTATATCGGGCTTAAAAACAGTAATAGCCAGTTTAAGCGCAGGTAATGCTTTTAGGTATGCTGCCTTGCCTGCTTCCTTCTTAACTGCAACGTTGAATAAGGCTCCTTCTGAAAGAAACTCAATGTTATGATTGCCCTTAAACCAGTCGGAAGTGTTTTTATTCAGGCTGAATATGCCTACCCTGTACCCCTTATCTGCCAACGACAAAGCCCATTTACGCGTATGCGCTGAGTTTATGTCAGATAAAATTAGGATTCCCGGCATACGTATGCACAAAAATAAATCGAGTGTAAATATACCGAAATACGATGACAGCGACCAATTTTACTTGGCCACACTCACGGCCCTCAACTCACGGATAACGGTTACCTTAACTTGTCCGGGATAGGTCATCTCATTCTGAATCTTCTGTGCTATTTCAAATGAAAGCACTTCAGCTTCTTTATCCGTAACTTTCTCGCTGCCTACAATAACCCTTAATTCACGGCCTGCCTGTATTGCGTATGTTTTCTCAACGCCCTTATATGACATTGCCAATGCCTCCAGGTCGCGTAAACGCTTAATGTATTGTTCAGCCATTTCTCGCCTTGCACCGGGGCGTGCGCCCGATATGGCATCGCACACCTGAATGATAGGCGAAAGAAGGCTGGTCATTTCAATTTCGTCGTGGTGGGCGCCAATAGCATTACATATTTCAGGTTTCTCTTTGTATTTCTCGGCCAGTTTCATACCCAAAAGCGCGTGTGGCAATTCAGGTTCTTCATCAGGCACTTTTCCAATATCGTGTAATAAGCCGGCACGTTTAGCCAGTTTAGGGTTCAATCCAAGTTCCGATGCCATGGTAGCGGCAAGGTTAGCTACCTCTTTTGAGTGCTGTAACAGGTTTTGTCCGTATGAAGAACGGTATCTCATTTTACCCACTAACCTTATCAGGTCAGGGTGCAGGTTGTTTAAACCAAGATCAATTACAGTACGTTTACCTACTTCAGCAATTTCATCTTCTATCTGCTTGCGGCATTTTTCAACCACTTCCTCAATACGCGCAGGGTGAATACGTCCGTCGGTAACCAATTGGTGCAAAGCCATACGTGCTATTTCCCTTCTTACAGGGTCGAAACATGAAATAATAATAGCTTCCGGAGTATCGTCCACAATAACCTCAACACCTGTAGCAGCTTCAAGCGCACGTATGTTACGACCTTCACGGCCAATGATACGGCCCTTCATTTCATCGTTTTCAATATTAAACACAGCCACAGCATTTTCTACTGCCTGTTCTACACCAACCCTTTGAATAGATTGTATAATTATCTTCTTGGCTTCTTTATTAGCTGTTAGCTTAGCCTCGTCTACTATTTCCTTAACATAAACAGCAGCCTGTGTTTTAGCATCTGATTTCAGTGATTCAACCAATTGGGTTTTAGCATCTTCAGCCGACATACTTGATAATACTTCAAGCTGGGCCACCTGCCTCTGGTGCATTTTACCCAATTCTTCATTCTTTTGGGTAGCCAACTTAATCTGTTCGTTCAGGCTAAGCTTCAGACTGTCTACTTCCTTTTCCCTGCGCTGAAGCTGCTCCAGTTTCTGAGAAGCCGATTGCTCCTTTTGCCTGGTTTTACTCTCCAGGTTATTAATATTCTTATTCTTCTCGTTAATATTCTTTTCATGCTCAGCCTTCAATTGCAGGAAATGTTCCTTAGCCTCCAGCA
>JABDGY010000078.1 GCA_013285805.1 Bacteroidota bacterium
ACACTGTTTCGCTCCAAACAGACTTGTATGATAATACTAAACCTTTGATAATTGACCCTTGGGTTACCGGAGTAAGTTTCGGAGGTTCAAATAAAGTTTTTGATATTGATTATGATTACCTGGGTAACGTTTATGTGGGCGGCGGTGATAGAAATATTGGGTACTTTGTACTAAAATATAATAGTAGCGGAAAGCTCCAATGGACATATTCTGCTCCCTTTTCATGCAATTATTATGGAGCTTTTACATTAGACCGGCGCAATGGGACATCTTATTTTGCCCAATGCTGGAATAATGATAATATTGTTAAGGTAGATAATATAGGCCTGCAAACGGCTATGTTCAATAATTCGGGTCCTTTACTTGAGATATTCAAGCTGAAATTCGATTATATCAATAATCAGGTAGTTATAGGTGGTGGTAATCTTGCATACACTTATCAAGCCGGAACTATTGATACTTCATTAACTAATCTTATTCCTGTTAATGTTCTAAGTGCAACATTATTCCATCACGATATGTGCCTACTTGCTTTAGATGGAGCAGGCAACGCCTATATGGCTCCTGCAAAGGCATTGGGACCTGACTCAGCTAATTTCGATAATGTTTTATTAAGGCTGCAATTGCCATTGCTGGTACCCACAATATATATGGTACCGGACGGATATCATTTTGTAGAGTGCTCTTCAATTGGATATTACCCGCCAACAACAACTAATGGATTTAATGGCATGGTTGCCAATAATTCAACTGTAGTAACGTATGATGGGGAAACATTGAAAAAATGGATGACTCCTACGGGTGCCTTTGTGAAAAGTACTGTGGTGACAACTACCCCTTTTAAATGCGGCGGACTGGATATGGATTGTCAGGGGAATTTATATGTAGGTGATAATAATGAAGTGGTTGAATATGACTCTACACTAGATACTCTTTTAACAAGTATATCGTGTGCAGATACAGTTTATGGATTGGCAGTATCCACCCAGGGCGAATTATATACATGCGGTAACGGTTTTGTACAGGAAAGTTCAATCCCGGTATGTTCGATAGCACCTCCCGAATCATCATGTGCAAATATTTTCATACCCGATGCATTTTCTCCTAATAATGATGGCCAAAATGATATTCTATACGCGCGTAGTGAGTGCATAAAGACAATTGTTTTTGAAATATTTGACCGATGGGGCAATAAAGTATTTGAAACAAATAGTGAAAGCATTGGCTGGGATGGTACATATAGAGGGAAACCGATGAATACAGGCACTTATGTGTATTACCTCAATGCGACCCTGTTCAACGGATCTACAGTTGAGAAGAAAGGAAATGTTACTTTAGTAAGGTAACAAAATGAATATTTAACGGTGACCTGTTAAATTCAAAATTGTAATAGTAAGTTGAATTCCCCGCACTTGCCTATATTCGCATAATATTATGCAGGGAGAGAATATAATTGAGTTGATTGATATTAGTAAGGTCTACCAGATGGGCACTGAAACTATTCATGCCCTGCGTTCGGTAAATCTTACCATAAAGAAGAATGAATACGTTGCCCTTATGGGGCCATCGGGTTCGGGTAAGTCTACATTAATGAATGTGCTTGGCTGCCTTGACACACCCAGCGATGGACAATATATACTCAATGGCATTTCAGTAGATAGAATGCTCGATAACGACCTTGCTGAAGTACGTAATAAACAAATTGGTTTTGTGTTCCAGACCTTTAACTTGCTGCCCCGTTCAACAGCGTTGGAGAATGTTATGTTACCCATGGTATATGCAGGCATAAGCGCCGCAGATAGGAAGACAAGGGCAGAAGAAGTACTTAACCAGGTTGGACTGAAAGGCCGTATGACGCATAAACCCAATGAATTATCAGGCGGACAAAGACAGAGGGTTGCCGTAGCGCGTGCATTGGTAAATCACCCTGCCATAATACTTGCCGACGAACCAACCGGTAATCTTGACTCAAAAACCTCGGTGGAAATTATGGCCCTGTTTGAGGATATACATAAAAAAGGCAATACTATTGTATTAGTAACACACGAAGAAGATATTGCCCGCTATGCTCACCGCATTGTCCGACTTAAAGACGGCAATGTAGAATCAGATGAGGTGAATGAAAAGCCTATTCTGGCTACTGTTTAAAACGGTAGTCCCTCTTTTATCTTTTCGAGGTACTTTCTATGTAATCCTTTAATTCCTTATCAGCTTCATTAACCATTTCTATGCATTGGGTTGTCGGCATGGCATCAACATTCTGCAGCCCATCAAACAAAGGCCTTAGCTTTCCTTCAATAGCGCCATATTCTGCAAGGTCATGATTGGCAGGAGAATTTCTCACTGAAGCTGAATCTTTCCCTGCGAGCTCTTTAGTCGCCTCAGCTTTCTTGCCTAAAATAATCATCCTATCCTTGTAACATATAAAGGAAAGAGTAAACTGTTGTAATAATGCATTATGCGTTGCTTTAACCCTCGGGTCCATTTTTACAATAAGCGGTTGAGTGAATTTTTTGCCATCTACAGTTAAAGTAACGGTATATTTTCCCGGCATTACCCAAGGTGCGGTAGCTTGTGGTGCGGTTTCCCCCACTATAGCGGATATAGGATATTCAGCAGGCACATTGAGAGGCGCATAACGCATATCCCATAAAAATCGGTGAGAACCTGAATCGGCTGAAAGTATTTGCTGCGGCCTTACCCAGTACAATGGAATATTTACCGCAGGAATTTTGTACATGCTGTCTTTGCTGCTATAATGGCGCACAATACTTCCTGGAGAATCTGTAATATCAAGTGTAACTTCTCCTTTCACATTGTCTTTCAGATAGTAGTCAATTATAGCACCATCAGGCGGATTTTTCCCGGCAGGTTCGTCGCCAGGCAAAGGAGTATCGGGCCACATATCCCAACGTACACGGTAAGCAGGTGCAGGTTTATAAAGAATAGCTTTTTCTTTTATTGTTTCTGCAGTGAGTTGTCTCAGCGGAGTAATGTCATCCAGTATCCAGAATGAACGCCCATGTGTAGCAACAACCAGGTCGTTATCTTTTATTATTAAATCGCGTATGGATGTGGCAGGCATGTTCAGCCTGAGTGATTGCCAGTGTTCGCCATCATCGAAGGAGACAAATACATTGCGTTCCGAACCCGCGAACAATAGTCCTTTCCTGATAGGGTCTTCTTTCACAACATTTATTGGCGCTTCAGGCAAACCGTTTACAATTTCTTTCCATGTTTTTCCACCATCGGTTGTTTTATAAATATGCGGGTGCATATCGTCAAGCTTTATGCAGTTGACTGCTGCATAAGCAGTATTCACATCGGTATGGCTGGCATCCATTAACGATATTTTATTCCAGCATGTAACAGAAGGCGGAGTTACATTGGTCCATGTTTTGCCACCATCGCGGGTAACCTGTATATAACCATCATCGGTTCCTGCCCAAATGGTGTTGCTGTCAATAGGCGAGGGGGCAAGGGTGTAAATAACTCCCCGCCTTTTCTGTGTTTTCATGCTGTCGGCGCTGTATACGCCAACGCTTTTAGGAATATCGTAAGTAGTGCGGGTAAGGTCAGGGCTTATTACTTTCCATGAGTTGCCGCCATCTGTAGTTTTGAAAACTACATTGCCTGCAAAGTAGAGTGTCTTATTATCAATTACCGAGAACATCATGGGTGCGGTGCGCAGGAATCTGTATTTGCCCGAATGAGTAGGGTCGGGAGAAATATCCTGCACCTGTCCCGTATGTTTATCATATTTCGAAATCTTTCCACCATAAATAATATTGGGGTCCTTAGGGTCAGCTATCACATACCCATATTCCTCAGCAGATACAGGGTGCCAGTTAGCAAAGGTTATTTGCCCGTCATTGCCACGCGATGCAATGCCCACCGAGCCACTCTCCTGTTGCCCGCTATACACATTATAAGGAAAAGCATTGTCGGCACTTACGTGATACAACTGTGCTGTAGGCTGGTTATACCATGAGCTCCATGTTTCACCACCGTTTAAGGTTACTGCAGCACCTTGGTCGCCTGCCAGCAGCATTATGTTCGTGTTATCGGGGTTAATCCACAGCCTGTGGTAGTCATCGCCGCCCGGTGCGCCTTTAAAACCTGTCCATGTTTTACCGGCATCAACTGATTTCCATACCACTACGTTTACATCATAAACTATGTCAGCATTCTTAGGGTCGGCTTTTATTTCTGCAAAATCATCGCCCCTGTCCCAAAGGCGCATATCATCACTCAACTTAATCCATGAGTTACCGCCATCATCGCTTCGGTATTCTCCTCCACCTTTTTTCGAGTATATTGTAGCGTATAGGCGATTATGATTGCTGGGTGCTATGCAAAAGCCTATTCGTATCTGGCCATCTTGCGAAGTAGGTAAACCGGTGGTAAGTTTTTTCCAGGTGGTTCCTCCATCTTCCGATTTATATAGGCCGCTATTAGGGCCCGTCAGGTCGCAATTTTCCCAGGGACCCTGCCTCATTTCAGATAAATCGGCGTAAACAATTTTTGAATCAACAGGGTCGATGGTTACCTGTATAGCGCCAGTGTTTTCATCAATGAATAAAACTTTGGTCCATGTCTTTCCTCCATCTGTACTGCGGAACACACCTCTTTCTTCATTGGGTCCGTAAGGGTGCCCGAGTGCAGCTACAAAAACAATATTTTCATCTTTGGGGTCAACGGCAAGGCCGCCTATTTGCTGGGCATTTTTCAATCCCATATTGGTCCAAGTCTTACCTCCGTCTGTCGATTTATATATTCCATCACCAACCGATAAATCGGGCCGCTGAATACCTTCACCACTGCCCACATATATTACATCGGGGTTCGATTGTGCAACTGCTACATCGCCAATTGAGCCCGTGGATTGGTCATCGAACAGAGGTTGCCATGTTCTTCCTGCATCATTGGTTTTCCAAACACCACCATCATTCACCCCCATATAGTATACGTTGGGCTGCCCAACCACACCGCAGGCGCCTACAGTGCGCCCTCCGCGGAAAGGGCCGATCATTCTCCATTTCATGCAATTGAAAAGAGAAGGGTTATAGGTTTGAGCGAACAGAGTGGATGTGCAAAAAGTAATGCTGAATATGGAGAGTAAAATCCGTTGATGTTTACAATTCATGTGCTAATGTAAATTTTAGTTTAAGGGTATAAACCTACCATTTATTTGGCATTCCATTCGCTTTTTACAGCATCTAAATAAATGAAGGCAGCCCTGCTAAGGGTGTCATTACGGCTTTCCGTAAGGCTTTTAATTAAATCGGAATAGGAGTGGAGGAAGAGCAAGTCGGTTCGTGCTAATTGGGTGCTGTCTTCCATGGCATAAAAACTTGCAAGGCGTTCATCACTCAATTTGCTGCTATACTCAGGAACGTAGCGGGTATGGTTTCCATCCCATCTGTACGTAACAATGTCAGAATCATTTATAATGTTCCTGAAAGTATCGTAGTAAGTGTCTGAATCACTTTGAATATTCAGGCTTACAGAATAGTTCATTTTTATTTTAAGGGGATCGGTGCCAATTATTTTTGCATCTAAACCATATATACGGGCTTGTTCTGTTATTAATTCGTTTGAGGTTCCCTGCACCACATTAAGAACAGGAGTTAATGTATCAGATATATATTTAAAGAAATAGTAATGGAACCAGGCTAAGCCTGCACCTTCTCCAAAACATTCTTTGTAGAATACGTAAATATCACCGCTATTATCAGCATAACTGTCTATATCGGGGCCAAAGCGATAAAAGCAATAATGCCTTGCAATTAGTTTGTTGCC
>JABDGY010000079.1 GCA_013285805.1 Bacteroidota bacterium
TAGATTCTTCGTTACACTCAGAATGACAAAACCGACCTCACCCCGACCCTCAAAAGGGAGATGAAAACCATTACATTTGTAAGGAAAAGAAAAGGTTATGAAAATATCGTACAACTGGTTAAAGAAATATGCCGCAATAGAGCTGCCCCCAATGGAAGTAGCAAGGCTGCTGACAGAAATAGGGCTGGAAGTGGAACACGAAGAAGCCTATGAATCGATAAAAGGCGGGCTGGAAGGGCTGGTAATCGGCGAGGTGAAAACCTGTGCCAAACACCCCAATGCCGACAGGCTATCGGTTACTACAGTTGATGTGGGCACAGCAACTGTATTGCATATAGTTTGCGGCGCGAGTAATGTGGCTGCGGGCCAAAAAGTGGTTGTGGCCACCGAGGGCGCAACCCTCTACCCTTTTACCGGAGAACCATTCACCATAAAGAAAAGCAAGATACGGGGCGAAGCATCGGAAGGGATGATATGCGCCGAAGATGAGATTGGCCTGGGCTCTTCTCACGAAGGTATTATGGTGCTTCCTGCAGAAACCAAAATTGGTATGCCCGCCTCGGAATATTTTAAGATATACAGGGACACCGTTTTTGAAATAGGCCTTACGCCCAACCGTGCCGACGCTATTTCGCACATTGGTGTAGCGCGAGATTTGATTGCCGCCATTAACATACTCAACAAGCCAGCTACCCCACTTTCACTTACTGTTCCTAAAGCAGGCGGCTATAACGCTTCGGCTAAATTCGATATAGAGGTAACCATACAAAACCCTGAGGCCTGCAAACGCTATTGCGGTGTAACGGTTAGCAGTATTAAGGTGCACGAATCGCCACAATGGCTGAAAGACAGCCTGCAGGCTATTGGCCTTCGCCCTATAAATAACATAGTAGACATTACCAACTTTGTAATGCATGAAACGGGCCAGCCCCTGCATGCCTTTGATGCCTCGGCTATAAAAGGCAACAAGGTTATAGTGCGAAAAGCCAAAGCAGGTGAAACCATAGTTACCCTTGATGGTACTGAACGCAAACTGCATACCGACGACCTTTTAATCTGCAATGAAAAAGATGCCATGTGTATAGCAGGTGTCTTTGGTGGAATTGAATCGGGTGTGAAAGATAGCACCACCGGCGTATTTATTGAAAGCGCCTATTTCGAGCCATCACACGTGCGCAAAACAGCCCGCCGTTATGAGCTGCATACCGATGCTTCTTTCCGTTTCGAAAGAGGGGTTGATATAGGCAACACTCCTTACGCTATGCGCCGCGCGGTTGACCTTATTCTGGAAGTCTGCAAGGGTGCAACGGTATCTGCCGAGCAGGATGTGTATCCCGTAAAAGCAGGCGAAAGGCACCTCGATTTCTCAACTGACTTTGGCCGCAAGCTTATAGGGCATGATATAAGTGACAAGGAAATGGAATATATTTTGCATGAGGTTGGATTAGCTATTGTTTCCGGCAACGGAAGCGATTGGAAACTATCGCTACCTACTTACCGTATGGATATTACCACCCCGGCCGATATTGTGGAAGAAATAGCAAGGTTTTATGGATATAACAATATACCTATCCCTACTACTATTAAGCTGCCAATGGTACACAGCAAGGGCGTAAGGGCCGATAAGATATGGGATGAGCTAAGTGTAATGCTAACGGGCGATGGCTTTACCGAGGTAATGAATACTTCGCTTACTTCTTCAAAGTTCGATAATGATTCATCGGTAGTGAAGCTGGCAAACCCGCTAAGCACCGACCTTGATGTGTTACGCAGCGTTATGCTCAACAACGGACTGGTTTGTATTATGCATAACCAGAATAACCGCCGGGGCGATTTAAAACTATTTGAATTTGGTCGTACTTATACCAAGGGCGAAAAGGGATTTAAAGAAGTAGAGCATTTGTCGTTATGGATGTGTGGCAGCAAAGCAACCGAACAGTGGAACGCCAAACCCGTAACTGTCGATTTTTATTACCTGAAGGGCTTTGTGGGCCAGTTACTGGAAAAAGTGGCAGGCAAAAAAGAGTGGGAAGAAAGTGTTATACAAGACAATCATTTTTCTGAAGGGCTTGAACTTTCATATAAAGGAAAATCGCTTGTATCATTTGGCAAAGTGAACCATACTATTCTTAAAGCGCACGATGTTAAAGGCGATGTATACTATGCTGACTTTAACTGGAAAAACCTGCTGAGCCTTATTTCATCAAAGTATGAGATTAAAGAAATAGTACGCTTCCCGGCCGTATCGCGTGATATTGCAATGATTATTGAAAGCAATATACAGTTTGCACAATTGCAGCAGCTGGCCTACCAAACGGAGAAACAACTGCTGAAAGATGTAACCGTATTCGACGTTTACCAGGGCGATAAAATGGAGAAGGGTAAGAAGTCGTATGCCTTACGATTCATATTGCAAGATGAAAATAAGACCCTTACTGATAAAGAAATAGACAAGGTGATGGAGAAACTGATAAAGACCTATGAAGAAAAAGCAGGGGCTGTGGTCCGTAAAAGCTAATCTTCATACTTCCTTCATTTTCAAGGTGTAATATTGCACTAACAATCAAATACATAGAATCATGAAAAAGTTAATTGCACTGTTGGTTTTAGTTGCCATTACAGGCACATATGCAGCCAACGCACAATCAAGCGCACCTACTACGGCTCCTGCTGCTAATAAAGGCGGCGATTTAGAAAAAAAGAAACACCATCACCATCATCATGACCACGACCATGATCATGACCATGGAGGAAAAGACGGCAAGAAATAAGCCTGAATAATTTTAAGAAAAGGAGGGCCGTGCCCTCCTTTTTTATTGCTTCCAGAACCCATTAACACCATTCTTCCGGCGGGGTTCAACGGAATGTAGTAACTTTACTTTCCCAATTAAGTAGCCGAACCATGAGAAATGCGACTGCATTACTTATAATAGTACTTCTTTCAGTGGCCCGGCTTGCAACCGCCCAGTTTAATAATAATATGTATAATAATAACCCTATGGGGCATAGCCGTGTACGTGATAAGATAGATCAACGAAGGGATAAGAGGGAAGGCGGCCATGCGCACACTCATTTTTATAACGGTACCCCCAACAGTGGCTTTAGTGGCCATACTGCCTTTAGTGGCAACAGTTTCAGCAGCCATAATTCATTCAGCAATCATAACAGTTACAGTAGCAGTAACAGGTCAGGCGGAAGCAGCACAGGCCGCAGTAGCGACCATAACAGCCATGGCTCTTACGGGTCGCACAGCGCATATGGCAGCCATAATAGTTCCGGTAGCGGCAATAGCAAGGAGTCCTCAGGCAGCGGGCACAGCGGTAGCAGCGAACATAGCCACGACAATAAGCAGATGGGTAAAAAACCTAGCGGTAAGGACGAAACAGGAACGGGCACAGGCGGGAATCAGCACCATGCACACAAACGCTCTTTCACCAGCAATAACGGTAATGGTGGTTTTAGCAGCCGTAAATCATTTAATACCAGCCGCCCCGATGCATTCAGTAGCGGTGGTTTAGAAAGCAAAGGCTTCGGGGCACATAAGGTAGGGCATGGCAAAGGAAATGATAAGACTTCGGGGCACAACAACATTACCGGCCATAGCCGGAACGGAGGCAACCAGAAAGATAGCAGCCTGAAGGGTGCGCATGGAAGTAAAGACAAAAATAAAGATGATAAGAACGATAAGCACCATAAGCATCACTCGGAAACATCAAACAGTGACAGTAAATTTTAAAGAAGTTTAACAGCAAAAGGGAAGGAGGGTTTTACTCTCCTTTTTTTGTTCCTGTAAGATGGTTGTGCATCACATCGCTACTGTATGTCTGCATTACTGCTTCCAGTATGGCCGATAATGAATCCCTGGTAGCGGGGTTCTTATCCAGCAGGTTATTATTCAGCATACTGTCTTTCCTGAAATTATATAATGCGCATATTTTACTTCCCTCCATTTGCAGGCAATAGGGTGGTTTTACAACCTGGAAAACATCGTTAATATAGTTTACCGCAAAGTGATTGGCAGTACTATCGAAAGCGTTTTTACCAAAGCAGAAATAAGGATTGGGGTAATGTATATAACTTAGTAT
Organism: Bacteroidota bacterium; assembly: GCA_013285805.1. Classification (GTDB taxonomy): domain Bacteria; phylum Bacteroidota; class Bacteroidia; order JABEUT01; family JABEUT01; genus JABEUT01. The sequence continues at coordinate 4,086 of JABDGY010000079.1, forward strand.
TGTAGGCAAAATATCAATCTGTTCCATTACGGTATGCGACACTCCTTTCAGGTTGGAATGCGGCATATAAAATATGATTGGTATTTCATACATACCCAGCCTGTTCGAATAATAAGGATCTTCACTGGGGCCTGCATGGTCGGCAACAAACACAAATAAAGTACTGTCGTACCACTTCATGTTCGATGCTGTTTTGAAGAACTCCCTTAACGCCATATCACTGTAACGCACGCATCTCAGTATCGGCATTTCGTCACCTTGAAGGGGAAACTTGTCTTTGTATTTATCGGGCATGCCAAAAGGATGGTGAGAAGAAAGTGAGAAAATGGCGGCATAGAAAGGCTTGTGCAATGTATCCAGGTTTTTAGCGAAGTATTGAAAATAGGGCTCATCCCAAATACCCCAGTGGCCATCAAAGTCGGCCTCATTATTATATTGCGATTTGCCATAGTAGTATTTAAAGCCTGCTTTCTTACAAAAGTCAACAAAACCCATAGTACCGTTTTTGCCACCATGAAAGAATGCAGTTGTATAACCAATATTATCGAGCAGGCCGGCGAGTGAGGTAAAATTATCGCCCGTAAAATCGGAAGTTATAAATGGATGGTCCATCCATGATGGAAGGATGGCGGTTACGGCCGGTATACCTTCTATTGATTTCTTACCGTCAGAAAAAGCGTTATCGAATACCAGCGACTGTCCAATTAGGGAATCGAGAAATGGGGTGCATGTTTTATGCCGGTTATTCAGGGCGCCAATATATTCCTTCGAAAAGCTTTCCAGTATAATGGTTACCACGTTATACCTGCGCAAGGTATCTTTTGAAGCCTTGCGGTAAGGTGAATAAATAGTTTGAAGCTTATCGGGCGCAAAGAAATTGTATTCGGTAAGCTGTGGGGCGTCGAGTGTTTTTATAATACTGAACGGGCTGTTAATTACCAATGGAATGTCACACACCGGTACATAATCGCCGGCATCTTTCATAGAAAGGGGTTCACGCTGAAACCCGCCCCTGTAACCCAGGAATAATAAACCAATAATGACAACATAGGATATGATTGATTTGGTAACATATTTCGGGGTATGCTGCGAGCGCGGCTTCGTTTCAGTAAGCGTATATAGAAAATAAGTCAGAAATATAAGCGCTACCCAAACTATTAGCATATACCAGTAACTCTTAAGTACACTGGGCATAATATCGGCCGTATCGCTTCCCAGGCTCAGGAACTTAAAGATATCGCCGGTAGAGCGCTTATATACATAGGGGAAGAAAACAGTATCGCCTACCTGAATAAATATGGCCAGGCTGTTGCAGATAAGGTAAATACTTTTAATAACACCCCTGCGGTAAATACTTTCCTCGCTTCCCACAGGAATAAGGCACAATACTATATATAACAGGTTGGTAATTACAATGGCCGAAATATCGAACCGCAGGCCAACGAACATTATATGAAGTAAATGGCCAAATGT
>JABDGY010000080.1 GCA_013285805.1 Bacteroidota bacterium
GATTTTATGTAGTAATATGGTATCCTTTCCATAGCCTAAGCCCAAAATACTTTTAGTCGCATTAAGATCCTGGTAGGTAAGAGTATCCATCTTATTAATCATTTTGGCGGAGTCTTTTACATGTGTTTTACTATATTGTATTGCCATATTCACAAGCTGCGATCGGGCATCTTTATCAACGGAAAGCTTCTTGGCTATTTGTATAGTATCAACATTAAAACTAGTTGCTATGGCCAAGCCTATAATCAACATTGTAAGCTGGGTTTGCCTTTTATACCACCCTGATACTCTATCCATAGTATCGTCATACCATTGCTCCAGTCCATTACGGAATTTTACAAAATCTCCATTTGCTTCTGTCCAGAAAACATTCAAGGTATTTAGTGTTTCAATTCGAATGTCAGTAGGCTTAAGATTAGGGTTGGCGGCTATTAGTTTTGTTTTTTCCGATGTAAGAAACGTGCCTATTTGCGTGGCTGCATCACCGGCAGCCTGACCTGTACGCATAATATCAGTAAGTGCAAGGGAGAAATTTTGAGCAGAAATATATGAGGGACCTTTATTAATGAGTCCACCTAGATATTTACCATTACCCATATATTTTATAAGGGGATGGTTGAAGAAATTCTGGGCGAAATTATTACTGTTACCATCATTGAGCATTCGATTTATTCCCTGTTCAAGCGTCTTAGCGCGAAGGCCTAAGACAGAGGCAATGCCTTCATGTATGGTTGTAGCCAATAAACTGTAAAGAAGAAAAATGAATACAAGGCCAAGTGCGACATCAAGAATTGTAGAACCAAACATAATGTAATAGCTATTTATTTCTGCCTACTCTTTACGGTTTTCGGCTTTCCCGTTTTTTTGTTTGTCGTGTTTTTCGTTTCCGTATTCTTTAGGTGTATTATCGGCCTGCGAATTATCTGACGAGCCGGTCAATATAGCGCCCGGTGTCATACCCACCTGGCTTGGGTCAATGCTTATGGCGAAGGTGTAATTCATTTTAATGGCCCTGTCGGTAACGGCAATCATACTATCCATTTTATGAGTGTCGGCTGTATCGGCTGTGGTACCAAAGGTCAATATGTCGAGTTGTATGCCTTCGTAGGCCTTTTGCTGCTGTATGGCCTTGGTAATATTAGCGCTGTTATTCATTACCTTGGGCATGAAGTAATAGAATGATGCGAATAGGGCAGAGAAAACAAAGAATGTTTTTGTTTTTATGGGGCAATTAGCCCATCCCTGGTGAGCTACAAGAAAACCTGCTATAATTAGCATAGTCATGAATATGGTAAAGCAAACCGAAAATGCGTAATAGTTCCTGAAATATTCCAGCGTCATTTCTTTAAAGACTGTTTTAAGCTGGCTGGCAAGCAGGAATTGTTCCTTTATATATTGCATTTGTGCCGGGGCATGCTGGTATGTAAGGTGCACAACGCTCTTGTTTCCTATCGAGTCGGCGCTGTTTATTTCATTTACAACACGAAATGAAATACGGCTTATTATTTGATATGACGATAGCTGCAATGCAATAGCAAAAGCCAGGAAGGCTATGCCAATAAGTAAAATATTACCTGTTGACGTCTTCCATAAATAATGAATCGTTTTCTTCATAATCCCCCTTTTCTTTAGTAGTAGCACGTATTCAAATTGCTTGCGACGAATTTGAACCGGGGTAAAATATAAAAAGTTTTTAAATGGGGTTCTAGGTATAAACACCTAGGTGTTTATACCTAGAGCTCTCCAAAAGCTTTGCAGAGTAGAGCCTTGCAGGATGTCTGTACTATAAGAAAAGTTATTAAAACTTTTAAGCCATAGGGTTAATGGCCTATTTCTACGAAGTAATCTTCTTACCCGCTACAAAATCTTTCAGGTAGAAAGGTTCGTAGTACGCAACATCGCTAAACTGTTTTGCCAAATACATTTCTTCCGCCATAGAACACATATTGGTTGCTGAGGCATAAATATCATCGAGCCACAGTTTAGATGAATCGTTGGCAAAAAGTTTTTTCATTTTGGGCATACCGTCGCCGAAAAAGGCAATGGCTTTATATTCTGAAAAGGAATGTTCATCGAGTATGCGGGCATGCACAGGCGATGTTTCTTTCCCTGTTGAATCATATAACGCGGTATAAACCTCAAGCCTGCGGGCATCAATCATGGGGCAGTAAAGTAGGTCGGTGCGGTTCAGTTTTTTTGCGGCAGCCATTGCCATAGCTTTAAGTGTAGGTACTGCAATAAGTGGTTTATCTGTGGCATAGCTTAGTCCTTTGGCGGTAGCAGTACCTATACGCAGGCCGGTATATGAGCCCGGTCCGGTACCAACGGCAACTGCGTTGAGAGATGAATAAGGGAGCGATGCCTTTTTCATTGCGGCATCAATATACACGGCCAGTTTTTCAGCATGCACATTGCCTTCATTCGATTCTTCGCGTGCTATAATAACACCATCGCGGGCAATAGCAACCGAACAGGCCGAAGTGGCCGTTTCAATATTGAGTATAAGGGCCATTACTTATTATCGGTAGTAAATACGTCGAGCTTATCGGTTTTTTGCACTGTCATGCCGTTGCGCAATGCCGATGATATGGCAGAGTAGGGGGCATTAACCACTTCATCGCCTTCTTTCAGGCCGCTCTTAATTTCTATATAATCTGCATCTTGTATGCCTGTGGTAACTTTCACCAGCTTCACTTTACCGGTATTGTAAACAAACACGCATTCCTGAACGGTATCCTTGTTGGTTTCGTGTTTAGGTTCCTTTTTAGTATTGTCGCTTGTTTTACTGTCATCACTGCTCTTATCGTCAGTCGATACTTTCTTCATTACGATAGCTTTACCTGTATCGCTGGGGTTGCGAGTAGTTACGGCTTCAATGGGCACAGACATTACATGTGCCACCGATTTTACCTGTATTTCAGCATTTGTCGACATACCCGGTTTAAACGGAGCATCATTGGTTCCGGCAGGCATAAGGTCGGTGTATGATGATGGGAACAAATGAATTTTTACCAGGAAGTTGGTCACCTGGTCAACCGATGAAGTGCCGTTGGTGGATACATTGGCTGAATTCGATACTTCACTCACAATGCCTTTAAACTTACGGTTAAGGAAAGCATCAGCTTCAATATAAGCAGTATCGCCCATTTTTACATTTACAATATCGTTCTCGTTTACGTTTACGTCTGCTTCCATGTTTGAAAGGTCGGCTACGCTCATCATCACTGTTCCTGCCATGGTTGCTGTTCCAACCACACGCTCACCCTGTTTAACCGATAAGCCAACAACTACACCATCAATGGGTGAAAGAATAGTTGTCTTAACTAAATTGTCGTGCGCTTCGTTCATAGTAGCTTCTGCGCTTTGCGCATTAAATTTAGCCGCGTCAATATTATCCTGTGCCGCTTTAAGGTTTGCCTCGGCTGTTGCGTACGATGCCTTGGCTGCGTCGAAGTCTGATTGTGAAATGGCTTGCTGGTCGAACAGTTTTTTGTTGCGGTCGTATGCAGCTTTCTGGTTGGTTTCCTGTGCCTGTGCGCTTGCCAGTTGTGCCTCGGCATTGGTTATGGCCGATTTGCTGCTGTTATATGCAGCTTCAGCCTGGTCGTAGGCTGAACGGTATACATCGGGGAATATCTTTGCCAGCAGGTCGCCTTTCTTTACACGCTGGCCTTCATGCACGGGCAACTCAACTATTTCACCCGATACGTCGGGGCTTATTTTAACAATTGTTGTAGGCTGAATATTACCATCGCATGAAACCGATTCAATAATATTACGGTATTGCGCTTTATCGGTGGTAACTTTAATAGCGCCTCCGCCCGAACACGATTTCAGCAGAACGGTTATCAGCAGTACGGCTATTCCCGCCCCTGTATATGCCAGAAGTTTTTTCATAGTTTCAAGGGTTTGCCCTCGTAGTAGTCGAGCACTTTAATTTTAAATATGTAATTGTATTTCGCCTGCGCCATGTCTGACTCAGCTTTGGTAAGATTGGTCTTCGCGGTATTATAATCGAGTGCGGTGGCCATTCCCACATCAAACTTTTCTTTGGCGTAGTTATAAGCTTCCTGCAGCGAGTTTACCGATTTCTCGGTGGCATGGTAACGCTTCAGGGCGCCCATGGCATCGGCATAGGCCTGCTGAATATTCTTGCGCAGGGTTATTTCACTGTTTTCGTAATTATAATAAGCATACAGCGCATTAAGCTTGGCATTGCGGTATGCCATATTGGTTTGCAGCCCGTTAAATATGGGTATATTCAGCCGGAAGCCGAAAGATTTATTAAAGTTCTGGTTCAGCTGCTGGCCCCAGGGTATTGTATTACCTTCTGTTTCCGTCGGTACTTTAGCTACAAGGGGCGAGCCCGATATATACCCTAATGTATCGTTGTTATATGTGGTATACGTTTGTTTCGATGCGCCTGAGTAACCGGTACCAATGGTTGCATTGAATTGAAGTTTAGGGTACAATGCACCGGTGGCTGCCTGTTTAGCATCTTCCGCGCTTTCATATTTCAGTTCCGCGCTTTGTATGTCGGGCTGGGTGGTGATTGCTTTGGCATATACCTGCTCCGGCCCGTCTAATGCAGGATTTGCAGGCAGCGTTATTTCGGGTTTCACAATTTTAAATAACTGCACCGAATCAATATCGAGAAGTTGTGCGAGGGTAAGCATGGCAATATCTAAATTATTCTGGGCGGTTATTTCAGTTACCTCATCATTGGCTTCCTGCGCCTGTATATCCAGTAGGTTGCTCTTGGCAAGATTACCAACATCCACCAGTTTCTGTGTATGTTCTACCTGCTGCAACGATACTTCGTGTTGTTCCTTGGCCTGTTCCAGCAGTTCCTGGTCGAGCAGCACTTGCAGATAATTCGATGCAATATTCAGTGCAAGGGTGTTTTTGCTTACGTCAACATCGTACCCGCTGGCCTCATACGTGGCTTTGTTCTGGCGTGCCGTATTTATGTTCTGCATTCCGCCGAAAACAGTAAATGAACTGCTCAGGTAAAAATCTTCCGAAAGCACCTCGCTGTTGGCAAAAGTATTGGTGAAGGGGTCAATGGTTTGCCCCACGTTATAAGTATGCGATGCAAGTCCGTTTAGTGTAGGGTATATATTGCCCTTGCTTGCTGTGTAATTGTTTTGCGCTATCTGGTGGTTCAATTGTGCCTGCTTTACTGATAGGTTATGGTCCCATGCATAGCCAATACACTGGTCGAGTGTCCATGG
>JABDGY010000081.1:0-3725 GCA_013285805.1 Bacteroidota bacterium
CTGTTAAAACGGTTAAGGATGCCTTAAAAGTTTTCAAAGAAATGGGTGAAATTAACATAGGGAGGTAAGTGTTTTTGTTTAGTTGCAAAATACCTCTTTCATTCTTGCTTTTTCTTTTATTACAATGGCTGCACAGGCGCAGACAGTAACGCCTTCAATGCCGGCAGCTAAAATAAAAGACGGTGGCCCCGCTACAGCTGCATTACTAAATGCACCGGCCAATGTGAAGGTTGATGCAGCAGGTAATGTATATATAGCTGACTATTCAAATAACCGTGTGCGAAAGGTTGACGCGAAAACAGGTGTTATAACTACGGTTGCCGGTTCAGGTAAACAGGGTTTTGCAGGCGATGGCGGCCCGGCTACCGATGCAACTTTTAAGGGTGTAAGTGATATAGCGATAGACTCTGCAGGTGATATTTTTGTTGCCGACCAGTTCAATAATAAAATCCGCAAGGTAGATGGCAAAACAGGTATAGTAACTACAGTTGCAGGTACCCACATGGGTAGTAATGGCGATGATGGACCTGCCACCAAAGCCCAGCTCAATATGCCTAATAGTGTTGCAGTAGATGCGGCAGGTAATATTTATATATCGGATTTCGGCAATAATAAAATCCGTAAAGTCGATGCCAAAACAGGAACCATTTCGACCATTGCAGGCGATGGTAAAGAAGGCAAAAAAGGTGATGATGGCCCTGCAGCAAGCGCTGAGATTGACCAACCGGGGACCATTCTCGTGACTTCTAACGGAGACATATATTTTGCCGATGAAGTAAATTGCAAAATCCGTAAGATAGATGGTAAGACCGGCGATATAAGCGCAGTTGCAGGTACAGGAAAAGAAGGCAAAAAAGGTGACGGCGCTGCAGCTACAGCGGCGCAGCTTAGTAAGCCATGCGGCATTGCTATAGATGCTCAAGGCAATATTTATATTGCTGACGAATATAATTTCAGAGTACGAAAGGTAGATGCTTCATCGGGCGAAATATCAACTATTGCCGGTACAGGCAAAGAGGGTGCAAATGGCGATGAAGGCGATGGCACTATAGTTGCTCTTTCGGGCCCTTGCGGTGTTGCGGTAGATAAAAATGGCAATGTATATTTCACTGACCATACTACCAACCTTGTTCGCAAGGTGGATGGTTCAGGCGATATGACTGTTTTTGCAGGCAAATACGTGGAGCCTAAGAAATAATGGGCGCCACTTGTGGTGGCTTGAATAGCGAATATCGATTAACGAACTTCGATTTACGAGGTAAGGGGAATTTATTAATTTTCTTAACCTAAATCTTAACCTGAGCCTATTTCCGTACATTAGCTGCAAGTAAGGCATTATGAAGATAGCTATTGTAGGTACGGGTATTGCGGGCATGGCATGTGGGCATTTTCTGAAAAAAGATGCCGATATTTTTTTCTACGAAAAGAACGATTACCCTGGTGGGCATACCAATACTATTACTGTTAAAGAAGATGGTAAAGATGTATTTATTGATACAGGGTTTATGGTCTTTAACCATGTTACATATCCTAATCTTATAAAGTTATTTGCCGAATTAAAGGTTCCAACCTTTCCTACTTCCATGTCGTTCAGTGTGCAGTATAAGCCCAATGGATTGGAATATTGTGGCTCGGGGTTAAATGGACTTTTTGCACAGCGGAAAAATATTTTTAATCCGCGCCATATTAAAATGCTAAAGCAGATTGCCCGCTTTAATGAAGAGAGCATTAAAATAGTAGATAAGCCCGAATATGATAATTACACCCTTGGGCAATACATGAAGCAAAAGGGTTTTGGCGACGATATGTTATGGAGATATTTAATTCCTATGAGCTCAGCAGTATGGTCAACGCCCATGGATAAGATGCTCGATTTCCCGGTACAGACCTTGGTAAGGTTCTTTTTTAACCACGGATTTTTAGGTTTAAATACACAGCATCAATGGTACACGGTTACCAATGGCAGTAAGACCTACCGCGATATTATCATGGCTCCCTTTAAAGATAGAATAAGCTTGAACGACCCTGTTGTGAAAGTGAGCAGAAGGAATGGGAAAGCAGTAGTGCGCACAAAAAGCGGAGCAGAAACCGAATACGATAAAGTGATAATTGCTGCTCACGGAGACGAAGCACTTGGTATGCTAGATAACCCTACTAATGATGAACAACACTTATTAAGTAAATTCAAATACCAGGAAAATACTACAGTATTACATACCGATGAATCTGTAATGCCGAAAAACAAAAGAGTGTGGTCGTCCTGGAATTATAGAATGGAGGAAAAGGATGGCAAAATGCATGCATCGACGATATACTGGATGAACAGCTTGCAGAAAGTATCGGAAAAGAAGAACTATTTTGTATCGCTTAACGATCCTGGTAACATTGACGAAAAGAAAGTGCTGAAAGTAATAGAGTACCACCATCCCTTATTTGATGTAGAGGCTGTTAAGGCACAAAAGGAATTGAAAATACTGAATAAGTCAGGACCGTTATATTATTGCGGAAGCTATTTCCGCTATGGTTTTCATGAAGATGCGCTGATGTCGGCGGTGGAATTATGTAATAATTTAATGGCACACGGATGACACTAATAAGACGGATTTTCACTGATATTATCCGTGTCAATCTGTAACATCCGTGTCATCAGTGTTCTATTTGGCTTAACTTAGTGAAATGAATTCGTCCCTGTACCTATGTAGAGTAATGCACAACCGCATGGAACCTAAGCAACACAGGTTCCATTATAAGGTGTTTATGTTCTATTTAGATTTAGATGAGATTGATACCATTTCCCGGAACTTCTCACTCATCAGCCGTAACAGGTTCAATATGTTCAGTTTCCGCGACAGCGACCATTTACAGTTGCCGGCCGATAACCCTGATAAATCGAAAAATGTAAAGCACCAGATTACGGCTTACCTGGAATCGCAGAACGTAAAACTGAACAAGCCCAAGATATACCTGCTTACCAATTTGCGCACTTTGGGGCACCAGTTCAACCCTGTTTCTTTCTACTTTGTTTATGAGAATGAGAAGCCAATTTGTTCCGTGGCTGAAGTGGGTAATACCTTTGGAGAAATGAAGCTTTTCCTGCTTGGTAATGAAACTTTAAAGAAAAATCAATACTTGTATCGTACAAAAAAGTATTTTTATGTATCACCTTTTATAGAACACGACGTGGATTTTGATTTTCAGCTGACCCTGCCCGATGATAAATTAAACCTTCGCATTGACGATTACCGCAATGGAGAAAGGATATTTATTGCCACCCTTACCGGCGAAAAACGGGAACTGACTGGTTTTCGGTTACTTTGGTATGCCCTTCGTTTCCCATTTATAACGCTTAGGATAATTGGTCTCATTCACTGGAATGCCATGAAATTATGGTTGAAAAAGATACCTTACCACAAAAAAGGTGACAATAGTAATCTGCAACGCGACGTTTTACGTAAATATCCTCAAAGTTAATCTCCATGCAAACGATTACATTAACCGGTAAAAGAACATGGTACGAGAATGTGGTACTGCAATTTCTCACAGGTATGCAGAAGGGTAATATTTCTATAACCATGCCATCGGGCGAGATAATTAACCTTGGCACTGGTGAAGGCAATGTAAGCGCTTCCATTCATATTAAAGATAACCGGTTTTTTGAAAGATGTGTATTATTTGGTGATGTTGGCTTTGGGGAATCATATACTGAAGGATACTGGGATACTGAT
>JABDGY010000081.1:3747-5172 GCA_013285805.1 Bacteroidota bacterium
AAATAAAGAGTGGCGTATTGAATATCCTTCGCTTTATAAATCGCCTTTACCACATTAAACGCAAAAATGATTTGTCAGGCTCAAGGGAAAATATTGCAGAACATTACGATTTGAATAACGATTTCTTTAAGTTGTTCCTCGACCCTACGATGACCTATTCCAGCGCATATTTTGAAAATGAGGGCATGGGTTTGCATGAGGCTCAGCTTGCAAAATATGATAGACTTTGCAGGGAGATGAAACTAAAACCCGGAGATAGTGTACTGGAAATTGGTTCGGGATGGGGTGGCAATGCTATTTACATGGCGCAGAAATATGGCTGCAAAGTAACCACAGTTACCATATCAGAAGAACAATATAAACTGGCAACAGAGCGTATAGCTGAAGAGAACCTTTCCAATAAGGTTGAAGTTAAGTTAATGGATTACCGCTTAATTGATGGTAAGTTCGATAAGATTATTTCTATTGAAATGCTGGAAGCTGTAGGACATGAGTTTTTAGATACCTTCTTTAAGAAATGCACTGAGTTGTTGAAACCTAAAGGAGTATTGGCATTCCAGGTAATAACCAGCCCCGATTCACGTTACGATAGTATGCGCAAAGGTGTAGACTGGATACAGAAACATATTTTCCCGGGAACATTACTTCCTTCGGTAGCGGCTATAAATAGCGCAATTAACCGTACAGGCGAACTGACAATGCTTAACCTGAAAGAGATGGGTTTGCATTATGCCAAAACCTTAGAAATCTGGAAGAAGAAATTTAATGAGAACCTTAACGAAGTGAGGAAATTGGGATTTGATGAAAGATTTATACGCAAGTGGAATTATTATTTGAGTTATTGCGAAGCGGCTTTTGCCATGCGGAACATAAACGTAATGCAAATGGTGTATACAAGGCCCAATAACACTGATGTTTAATCAGTTGATTAAAACAAAAGATTAACTAAAATGGGATTAGGCGATATAGCTAAGAAATTGAATATTATGAGCAATATTTCTAAAGTAGATAAATTAAAAGAAGGCGATAAAGCGCCGGACTTCTCCATAGAAAACCAGGATGGCAAAACTTTTTCGCTGAAAGATTATAAAGGCAAAAAGGTGGTGCTTTATTTTTACCCCAAGGACGATACAGAAGGGTGCACTGCCGAATCGTGCAACCTGAGAGATAATTATTCTTCGCTGAAGAAAAAAGGATATGAAGTGATAGGTATAAGCGTAGATGGGGTGAAATCGCACAAGAAATTTGCCAATAAGTACAAATTGCCTTTTAACCTGCTGGCAGATACTGAAAAGGAAGTGGTTGAAAAATACGGAGTTTGGGGCGAAAAAATGATGTTCGGAAGGAAATATATGGGAATTATCCGCACTACTTTTATAATAGATGAAAATGGCCGTATTGAGAAGATAATCAACGAAGTGGACA
>JABDGY010000082.1 GCA_013285805.1 Bacteroidota bacterium
CCAATTAAAAAAAAGCGAATGAGCGCAAATAAGATATTCTATACTATTTTAGCTTTTGTCTTTTTTATTCCTGCTGTCGTTTTCTCCCAGGCAAACAATCACGAAATATTCGGAAAGGGAGATAATGATATAACCTTAGGCATTGGCCTTGATGGACATTACAGCTATAATACCAGTAGCGGTTATAACCAAACCTTAAGCTATACCCTTGGCTATGAATACTGCGCAATTGACCCTGTGGGCAAAAGCGGGGCTATTGGTTTTGGGGCGTACCTAACCTATTTTACATCTAACCTTAGCTGGACAGACGGATACAACTATTCAGATAAGTATAATTTCGAGTTTCTTACAGCCCGTGCCTCATACCATTACCATATACGCTACAGCGCTAAAGTAGACCCTTATGCAGGCATATCGATTGGCTATGTATTAGCACAGCATAACTTCTCAACCAACGATCCTAATATTAACAGCCAGGGCTCGCCCGGCTATGCCGCTGACCACTACGGAGGTGTTTCACCCCTGGCCTATGGCGGATTCCTGGGAATCAGGTACTTTTTTGCCCAACAATTTGGTATTTTTGGCGAACTTGTTATATTTAACCAGGGGTATAATTACGTGGGATTAGGGTTAACCTGGAAGTTTTAGCAGAATGCCTATCCCCTTTAGCATTAAAAAGCCTGTTTTTGCAGGCTTTTTTTGTTAATAAAATCTAAAAACTTTTAACTACTGAATGCCGTTCCTCTTTCATAAATTTGCGCAACAATTAAACCAACCTATTACATGAATTCTCTTCGTTTTAAAGCCCTCGAAGAAGCCTCTTCAAGGCCAACCGTAAACGTAGAACTACCGTCAAACAAGGTATCTGACTATTACGGCCAGAATGTGTTCGACCTTAATACCATGCAGAAATACCTGCCAGAGGGTTCTTTTAAAGTATTAAAGGAAGCCATTGACAAAGGCACTACCATTGACCGTAAAACAGCCGATGAAGTGGCTATTGCCATGAAAACATGGGCCATGGAAAAGGATGTAACACACTATACACACTGGTTTCAGCCGCTTACGGGCGCCACTGCTGAAAAGCACGATGTGTTCCTGGATACAGTGGAAGGTGGAAAAGCTATTGAGAAATTCAGCGGAGGGCAGCTTTCACAACAGGAGCCCGATGCATCAAGCTTCCCCAGCGGCGGCATACGCAATACATTTGAGGCCCGCGGCTATACCGCATGGGACCCCTCATCTCCTGCCTTTATAATGGGTAAAACACTGTGCATCCCCACCATTTACTTATCATATACAGGCGAAGCATTAGACTATAAAACACCTTTGCTTAAATCTATGCACGCCTTAGACAGGGCTGCTGTGCCAGTTTGCCAGTACTTCGATAAAAATGTAACACATGTTGTAGCAACACTGGGCTGGGAACAGGAATATTTCCTTGTCGACAATGCACTTTATAATGCCCGCCCCGACCTGGTTCATTCGGGCCGCGCCCTGTTTGGCGCTAACCCTGCGAAAGGCCAGCAACTGGAGGACCATTACTTTGGTTCAATACCGGAAAGGGTAAACGACTTTATGCGCGATTTTGAAACGGAATGCTATAAACTTGGTATACCTATTAAGACCCGCCACAACGAGGTAGCGCCTAATCAATATGAGGTTGCCCCTATATTCGAAGAGGTTAACATAGCTGTTGACCATAACCAGCTGTTGATGGATGTGATGGATAAAGTAGCCCGTCACCACCAATTAAGGGTTATTTTTCACGAAAAGCCATTTGCAGGTGTCAATGGTTCGGGAAAGCACAATAACTGGTCCATGGCCACCAATACAGGTAAAAACCTGCTCAGCCCCGGCAAAACGCCTGATACAAACCTATTATTCCTTACCTTTTTTGTTAACTGCATTAAAGCAGTACATGATTATGCTGACCTTTTAAGGGCCAGTATAGCCTCGGCAGGCAATGACCATCGCCTTGGTGCCAATGAGGCTCCTCCTGCAATTATATCGGTATTTATCGGTACGCAGCTTACCAAAGTGCTCGATGAAGTTGAAAAGAAAATGAAACCCGGTAAAACATCTGCCGCCGAAAAGAAATCACTGAAACTCGATATTGGCCGCATACCTGAGCTTTTACTTGACAATACCGACCGTAACCGCACATCCCCTTTCGCCTTTACCGGTAATAAGTTCGAGTTCCGTGCCGTGGGTTCTTCAGCTAACTGCGCCCTGCCCATGACTACCCTTAACACCATAATGGCTGAGCAGCTTACCCAGTTCAAAAAAGAAGTTGATAAACTGGTTTCAAAGTCCAAATCTGTTGAAGACGCTATACTTGAAGTATTGCACGGATATATAGCTGATTCAAAGAGCATACGCTTCGAGGGAAACAATTATAGCGAAGAATGGGTAAAGGAGGCGAAAAAACGCGGCCTGTCAAATATTCAGAACACACCGGCCGCACTCGAACTGCTGCTTGCACCAAAAGCGCTCGACCTGTTTGAAGAGCACCACGTATTTACAAGGCGCGAACAGGAAGCCAGGCACGAGATACAGGTTGAAATGTATACCAAGAAAATACAGATCGAATCGCGTATTATGGCTGACATGGCGTATACCCATATTATTCCTGCAGCCATAAAATACCAGAATTCACTTATTGAAAACGTAAAAGGTATTAAGGAAATATTCTCGTCGCAGCATGAATTGGCCAATGTAAGCATTAAAGACAAGGGCCTTTCAGATGCTATACAGGATGGCGGGCATGGAGATTACCTGGTTGATTCGCAACTGAGCATGATTAAAGAAATCAGCGAAAGGGTATCTATTATACGTTCAAATGTGGAACAAATGGTAGAAGAACGTAAGAAAGCCAACCAGGTGCAGGATGCTACAGAGAAGGCTTTTGCCTATTGTGAAAAAGTGAAGCCCTATTTCGATGAAATCCGCTATCATTCAGATAAGTTGGAGATTCTTATAGACGACTCTATATGGCCTTTCCCCAAATACAGGGAGCTTCTTTTTGTAAAATAATTGAATTAAAGGGTGTTTTGCATAATAAATAGTTTATTATCTTAGCACCCGAAAAAATAATAACGATTCCACGATATGAGAAAAAAGAACGTACTTTTCTACTGTATGTCAATAGGCATGCTTTTTTTATCTGTTACCGTATATGCTCAAAAGAACGCGCTGAAAGATGCCGAGAATGCTTTTAAGAACTACAGGTATTTTGATGCTATTGACTTATACAAGAAATCATACACTGACGACAAGAATATGCCGAAGGACAAGAAGGCAAGAGTTGTATTCCAGATTGCTGAGTGTTATCGCTATATGGGTCTTTCAAAAGAAGAAGAACAATGGTACCAGAAGGCCATTAAAGCAAAGTATCCTGACCCTATTGCTATATTTTACCTGGCTGAAGCTCAAAGGGAGCAAGGTAATTACGATGATGCGCTTACCAATTATAAAGCATATAAAGAACAAGTTCCTTCAGATAACCGCGCCGATGATGGTATTAAATCATGTACCCTCGCATCGCAATGGAAGAACAACCCTACCCGTTACGTGGTAACCAATATGGCTCAGATCAACTCAAAGAATCGTGATTATTCTCCTTGCTATGCCGATAAAAGGTACGATGAGTTATATTTCGTTTCTACCCGTCCGGGAGCTACCGGCGACAAGCCAGATCCAAACATTGGTGAAAGCTATGCCGATATTTACGATACTAAAATGGATAAGAATGGCAAATGGAGCGCTCCTGTAACCATTGCTGCGCCTATCAATTCTAACGATAACGAAGGTCCTATGTGTTTCGACAAAGGATTTAAGACCATGTATTTTACCCGTTGTACTGTAGAGAAGAATAAGGGGTTACGTTGCCACTTATATATGTCTGAAAGGAGAGGAAATACATGGGGCGATCCTGTATACCTGCCTTTCCAGATAGATACTATCGAATATGGACACCCTACCCTTTCAGCCGATGACCAGACAATGATTTTTGTATCTGACCTGCCGGGCGGACAAGGTAAATCAGACTTATGGATGTCGAAATATGATAAGAAATCAAAATCATGGGGACAACCTGTTAACCTTGGCCCTGATATCAATACTCCCGGTTCTGAAGAGTTTCCTTTCCTTCATGCTGACGGTACCTTATATTTCTCAACTGACGGCCGCCCTGGTATGGGAGGTTTAGATATTTATAAAGCACAGAAAATGGGTACTGATAAATGGGGTAATGTTCAGAACATGATGTACCCTATTAACTCAGAAGGCGACGATTTCGGTATTATTTTTGAAGGAACAAAAGAAAGAGGCTACTTTGCTTCAAATCGCGCTAATGGTAAGGGCGAAGATGATATTTATTCATTCAACCTTCCTCCGCTGCTGTATGCTGTAACAGGTACAGTTCGCGACAGCAAAACCAATAAGCCTATTACCAATGCAGTAGTTCACATGGTTGGCTCTGATGGTTCTGATGAACTTATTAAAACCGATACAGGCGGACACTATATGTATGGTGCAAAACCCGGAGGACGTTATGTTATAACCAATACATCGTACATACTTTCAGCCGATGCATCAGACCAGGAATATTTAGCCAGCCCTGTAAAACAAAACTTTACCACAGTGGCTGTTGCTGATTCAAAAACCTGGGTTGAAGATTTTGTACTTATAAAAGCCGGTGGTATTGCCCTTAAATTTCCAAGGGTTGAGTACGATTTAGATAAAGCGACTCTGCAGGCCCACGGTCCGGATTCACTTAATTATCTTGTGAAACTTTTAAAAGACAATCCAACGATCAAGATTGAGCTTGACGCGCATACTGACCCACGTGGTAGTAAAAAACACAACGATGTGCTTTCACAGGCCCGTGCGCAAACTTGCGTAGATTATTTGATTTCTCAAGGTATTG
>JABDGY010000083.1 GCA_013285805.1 Bacteroidota bacterium
TGACCATCCCAAGTATTACGATAAAGCCCTTGAATCCAAGGCTACCACCGTTATCATAAATAAAAAAGTTCCCTGCCCGGCAGGTAAGGCCCTTTTATTTGTCGATGACCCTTTTGCAGCATATATAAAACTGATAAAGCATTTTCACCCCGACGATAATAGTCAGAAGGAAATGATTAGCGCGGATGCTAAAATTGGAAAGAACACTACAGTAATGCCGGGAGTTTTTATAGGTAAAAATGTAGTTATTGGCGCTGATTGTCTTATTCATCCGAATGTAACTATATATGATAATACAGTTATAGGCAATAGGGTAACTATACATTCAGGAACTGTTATAGGCAGCGATGCCTTTTATTATAAACGCAGGCCCGAGAAGTTTGACAAAATGGTATCGTGCGGTAGTGTGCAGATTGATGATGATGTGGAAATTGGCTCATGCTGCACTATTGACCGCGGTGTTTCAGATGTAACTAAAATTGGCGCCGGCAGCAAGTTAGATAACCAGGTGCACGTAGGGCACGATACTATTATAGGTAAAATGTGCCTGTTTGCCGCACAGGTTGGCATTGCGGGAGTAGTTACCATAGAAGATAATGTTACCCTTTGGGGCCAGGTAGGCGTTCCCAGTAATATACATATAGGAAAGGGCGCAGTATTGCTCGGACAATCGGCTCCGAGTAAGTCGCTGGAAGGCGGTAAATCTTACTTAGGCAGTCCTGCGGGCGAGGCCAAAGACAAGATGCGTGAAATAATTACGCTGAAAAAGATTACCGATGAAATGACCAGGAAAAACGGGGGAGAGTAAATTTACTTTACCGGAACCCTGCGTAGTTTTATAATTCCCAGTTTATTAAATACAAGCATTACCGGGTAGGTAGGGTCGAATTCAAACCACCTTTTAGCAAACTTAGGGCTGTTAGGGCTTTTATGGTGATTGTTCTGAAAAAGTTCGCCAAGCAGGAAGAAATCGAAAGGGGTAGTATTTTTTGAATGGTCGCCATTATCGAAATTAGAATAACCATACTTGTGGCCGCACCAGTTAACAATTGCACCCTGCACCGGGCCCATGAAAAACTGTACAGGCAGCAGTAGGAACCACCAGAGCGAAGGAGCAAACGCAATATAAAAAGCTACATAGCCTAAACCAAACAATATTCTGGTAATCCAGCTATCGCCTATTTTATCTATCAGCGGCCATTCAGGGTAATTGCCTTTAAAGGCGTCCTCTGGTTCTATTTTATGCTTTACATAGGCTACATAAAGGTTCTTGGTCTGTATTGTCATGCTCCACACATCTTTAAAAAAATGAGGTGAATGCGGGTCCTTTTCGGTATCGCTGTATGCATGATGCATGCGGTGCATTATAGCATAGGCACGCGGATTTAGAAACGACGAGCCCTGGGTTATGAAAGTAAGGAAGTAAAAGAATCTTTCCCATCCTTTGCTGGTTGTAAACATTTTATGCGAGGCATACCTGTGCAGGAAAAACGTTTGGCAAAAGAGCGACAAAAACCAGTGGACCAGGAAAAATATGAGTATAGGCATGTAACGCGTTTTAAAGAGTACTTAACACTTCTTACTATATATAACGATGTACGAAGAAAATAACCTTAATGGTTTTCCGAAGGTGCTGCCGGTGTTGGGTTCGGATTATTTGATACCCTCTTTTTAGGAGGGATCAGGTATGTTTTACTTAAATCAATATAATCCATGGCATTACCATAAAAATTCTTCACATAATTATGATATAGATAGTAGTTTTCTTCGTAGAACACACACAGGTAAGGCGCATCATCAAGCGCAGCCTGGTCAGCTTCAAGGTACAGCCTGTACCTGTCGCTGTCTGTTAAAGCAACTAATGCCTTGTTGTAGAGTGAGTCGAAGCGTTTGTTAGAATAACGGAAAGGGTTTGAATAGGCCCTTGCGGTTGAATCTTTAGGCACGTTGGCGCCATACAGCAGGTTAAGGAATGTAAGCGGGTCAGGATAGTCAGCTATCCATCCTTCCCTGAAAAAAGGCACTTTACCTCTTTCAAACGCATCGTAATGCTGGGCAAGGGGTATTGCGTTTATTTTAACCGTAATATTCAGGTTCTCTTCAAACATCTTCTTCATAACCTCCGCAATCTGTATATTACGTTCGCCACCGTCGCTGTTGGTTTGCAGGGTTAATTCAGGGAATCCCTTTCCATTGGGGTAACCTGCTTTCGCCAATAATTCCTTAGCCTTGTCGGGTTCGTAATCATATCCTTTCAGTTTCTTGTAATCGTAACCGGTAAAAGCCTGTGCAGGAACTATACCGTAATTGCCGGGTATGCCCTCACCCTGAAGGGTATAGGTAACAATTTTATCGCGGTCAATAGCGTAGTTAAGCGCCTGGCGCACCAACCTGTTCGAATAAACAGGTGATTGTGTCTGGAAGCCGAAAAAGTAATTGCTCATGGCTGGCTTGGTATCCAGAGTATAGTCAACTTTACTGTTGTCTCCATTCAATATCTGCGGAATGATTTCCAGCGGAATCTGGTACATCATTTCAAGGTCGCCTTGCTGGAACTGAAGCAATTCTGATTTCTTTTCATGTACAAAAGTGAACTTAACAGCATCGAGGTAAGGCAACTGGTTGCCGAAATTGTCCTTATCCCAGTAATGCGGGTTGCGCACCAGCACTATGTCTGCATCTTCTTTAATATCTTTTAACTGAAAAGGCCCTGTGCCTACAGGGTGTATGCGCATATCAAGGCCATATTTTTCAAATGCTTCCTGTGCAAATACGCTGCAACCGGGTTCGGTAAGTATATTCAGGAAACCCGAAAATGGCCGTACAAGGTCAATCTCCAATGTATAATCGTCAATAACCTTCACACCTTTCACACCACCGTTAGGTAATGCCTTTTTATCAACCGATGCCTGGTAATATTCATCAGCGCCCAGTACACGTCCTTTAAAGGTTTCATCGAACTGTGCATTTTGCGCGGAAGCGGTACAAAGCTGGTCGAGGCACCATTTAAAATCTTTAGCTGTTACATCGCGGCCTTTGCCACCCGGGAAACATTCATCATCATGAAATTTAACACCTTTGCGAATAGAGAAAGTCCATACTGTGGCACTGTCATTACGTTTCCAGCTTTCAGCCAGGCATGGAATAATGGTTAAGTCCTTAGGAGAAAGTTTAACAAGGCCTTCGTACATCTGGTTGGTTATATTATCAGCCGTAAGGTCGGTGACATTCAGGGGGAAAAGGCTACGGAAGCCTACTACCCAGTTAATGCGGAACACCCCGCCATAATATACGCCACCCTTTCCATCGCGCCAACCGCTTTGGTTGTGGTCGCCGCCGCATCCCTGGCATCCTGCAAGCAGTATACCTAGCGCCAGAACCGGAATCAGTTTTTTATACATACAATATATGAGTAATAACTTTTTAACCTTCCTCTTATGCCGGAATTAGGCATAACTATAATTGTCAAAAATAAAAAAATATCTAAAACACAGGCAGGGTTTTTTTTAATAATTACAGATTCGTTGGCAACTAACTTGCAATTTGGCAATATCATGGCGTTTTTGGCAATAACAGGGGGGTAGGGTTTTGGCAAGGTATTGGTTTTCATTTTGTTCTATTGGCAGTGTTTTGGCACTTCTGCAACCGACGATTTGGAGGTTTTTACCGCTACCAATAGAACGCCGATAACGCTGATTTTATATGATTCAAAGTGATTCACAGTTTATAGTTGTTTTACCAATTACTTAACCTGTCGGAATAAAAAGCCGAAGGCGGTAAGTCGAGCATAATAATGCGGGGCTTTTGTTTTCTGGGATAGCTATACAGGTACCTTAGGGCATCAATAGCATGGTCATTTTCTTTTACCGGGGTTCGTATAAAATTTCCGTCACGGTCAGTGTCCCACATATATTCCCTAAGTTCTTTAATAAGGTTCAGGCTGTCGGCCGTTACATTTATTTTTATATCCTGTAGCAGGTTAATGCCATGTTCTACACTGTCGGGCCCTTTAATAGCGGGTCTTAGCCCTTTCCAGCCTTTGCTCTGCAAATACGCTATGGTTTTTGGCTCCGCGCTATCGGCCACGGCCCTGGCATTTAAATCAATGTGCTTTTCAGCGAAGGAAAGAAGCGCGTCATTGTGCAGCCCTTTTTTATACAGCAGCTCGCGCGCATATAATTCACCTTCATATTCATTTACTTGCACAATAGCCGTAGGGGAATGGGTAAAACCAAAATCGATGCCATAGCCGAGAAGAGTTCCAGCCTCCCTGCCCTCCGAAGGAGGGTTCCCGGTTATAGCGGAAATCCCCCCTTCGGGGGGTGGGGGGGCTATTTTCCAGTTATTGAATATTGTACCTTCAACATTACCTACTTCCCCTTCTCCGTAAACTTTCCACCAGTTGTTATTTGAACGCCTGCGTTCAATATTGGCTATTTCTTCGGCCCGCAATGAAGTATTATCGAGGTAAGTGCTTTTTACGAATACAAAGTCTTTTTCCTGCAGCAAGGGTAAAAGTTTATCATGTACCCAAAAACGGCTTACGGGGTTATAGTCTAAAATGGTACGTTTGCGGGTGCGCATATCGAGTTGCTGGAAAGATTCATAATCCACATTGTTGCACTCGTTAATAAAAAGCACATCGCGCCTCGCTCCTCTCAGCTTGGCTGAGCTGTCGGCAGGAAAAAATTCTATATTGGCCCTATGGCGCAGGATTTTTACAGTGCATTTCATTTGAATGGTGATAGCCTTCACATAACAAGCATAGATG
>JABDGY010000084.1 GCA_013285805.1 Bacteroidota bacterium
AATGGGTAGCGAGAACAGTATCGGTTGCGGGTATGTTATAAATTACCCAGTGTACCCAGGTGCCATTAGGGGCATCGGGGTCGTCCATAATAAGGGCATAGCTTACAGCATTTTTAAAGGGGTTATTCCAATGCAGTTGAGGCGATATATTGCTGCTGTCGCATGTATATATTGAAGGGATGGTTTCACCTTCTTTAAATGCATCGGAGTAAATATGAAAGGGAGTAATATTGGGAGATGTTTCTGTAGGAGTAGATTTAATAGTATCGCTTTGGCTGTTGGTACATGATACAAGTAAGATTACGAACCCACTTGTTAAAAAATGTGAAATCTTCATAGCTGAAACACTTTACACAAAATTAAATAAATACCTTACCGTTAAACTATCCGTAAACAAGAACAACAAAAATCAATTATTAATTCATTAAACCACAAATTAAACCCAATTAGTTATGAAAAAACCCAAAATGAAATCAGCATTAATTATTGCTGCATCGCTCTGTTTCGCATCCGCTTCATTCGCCCAGCTTAGCAAAGGTTCAATTATCCTTGGTGGCTCCATAGGCTATAGCAGCGCCGGTAACAGCACAACCTATAACTAGGTTGATGTAAGCGACCCAAATTACAATACCCCTTACCCTAATGGTAGTTCAACTAGTTTAACTACCAGTATAAATGCTGGATATTTTATAAATAATAACCTTGCTGTCGGACTGTCATTTGCTTACACCAATACCACAACGTTGCAAGAAGCGGAAGGGTATAACTATGTGTACTATACGTGGAATTCAATTAACAAAACAATTCAGCCCGGGGTGTTCGCTACAAAGTATTTTCCTATAAGTGATAAATTCTTTATAACGGCTGGCATTAACCTTAATTATTCTTCAGGTACTTATAACAATTCCTACCTTTATTATTATTCAACTCCTCCTCAAGTAGTACCCTTTCCTACTGAAACAACTGTAGGATGGGGTGGTAATATCTCTCCCGGCCTGGCTTTCTTTCCATCTTCCCGCTGGGCATTTACTTTTAAGCTGAATAATACAGTGTCGTTTAATTCAACCACTGTAAAAAATGAGCCTGTTTCATGGGATTATTCCAATAACCCTAATTCAATAGTAACTTTCTCGCGTACAACTAACACATTTACGGTTGCTGCTGGGCTTACGCCAACGTTAGGAATAAGCTATGTTTTCCTGAAAGAATCGGGGAATGATTAAGGTTAAAGTCAGGCGCGCCCCAATGGGCGCGCCTTATGTTTTATAACTCCTATAAAGCCTTTTTACGCTCATTAGCCTTTTCGTTATCTTTGTGCTATGAGCAAACCAACAGAACTTAGCGCTTTAACGGCAATTTCGCCCGTTGATGGCAGATACAGAAAGACCACCAATAAACTGGCCGGGTATTTTTCGGAATACGCGCTTATAAAATACCGTGTACGCATAGAGGTAGAATACTTTATTGCCCTTTGCAACCTGCCCTTGCCCCAGTTGAAAGGAGTGAACAAAGCAACCTTTGAGAAGTCAAGAAAACTATATACAGAATTCACCGTTGGTGAAGCAGAGGAAATAAAAGACCTTGAAAGCGTTACCAACCACGATGTAAAAGCAGTGGAATACTATTTAAAGGGCCGCTTTGATGATTTGGGTCTTGCCAAATACAAAGAGTTTATCCATTTCGGGCTTACATCGCAGGATATAAACAATACCGCCGTGCCGCTTGCCTTGCGCGAGTGTATGGAGGAACTTATTTTTCCGCAACTGGAAGAACTGCTTGAAAAGATAGAGGGCCTTGCCAATGAATGGAAAAATGTACCCATGCTGGCTCATACACACGGACAGCCTGCGTCGCCTACGCGATTAGGGAAAGAGATTATGGTATTTGCAGAACGCCTGCAAACACAAATGGATTCGCTGGAAAAAATACCTTTTTCAGGAAAGTTTGGCGGGGCAACGGGCAACTTCAATGCTCACCATGCCGCTTACCCTAAAACCGACTGGAAGAAATTCGGTAATGGATTTCTGTTGACTCTCGGATTAAAGCGCCAGCAATACACCACCCAAATTGAGCACTATGATGACCTTGCTGCTTTATGCGATGCATTAAAGCGTATTAACACTATATATATAGATATGTGCCGCGATATGTGGAGCTATATATCAATGGAATACTTTAAGCAAAAGATAAAAGCAGGCGAGATAGGTTCATCGGCTATGCCGCATAAGGTTAACCCGATAGACTTTGAAAATGCGGAAGGCAACCTGTCAACGGCAAATGCTCTGTTTGAATTTCTTTCGGCCAAGTTGCCTGTGTCGCGCTTGCAACGCGATTTGACTGACTCAACTGTTATACGCAACCTGGGTGTTCCTATGGCGCATTCTATAATTGCCTACCGTTCGCTCATGAAGGGGTTGGATAAGCTTATACTAAATCCTACGGCAATAAACCGCGACCTTGAGAATAATTGGGCCGTAGTTGCCGAGGGCATACAAACCATACTTAGGCGCGAAGGATATACTAATCCTTATGAAGCACTTAAGGCGCTTACCCGCACCAACGAGGCGATTACTAAGAAAACAATTGAGAAGTTTATCGATAAACTTAAGGTTAGCGCTTCGGTGAAAGCTGAACTTAAAAAGATTACTCCGCAAACCTATACCGGTATTTAGCCATGAAAGTGGTGGGGTTTACCATCGTCCGCAATGCTATAAAGTACGATTACCCTGTGCTGGAATCGGTAACCTCGTTACTGCCTTTATGCGATGAGATTATTGTAGCCATTGGAAAATCTGAAGATGAAACCCTTCAACTGGTAAAGGGTATAGCCTCGCCCAAGATTAAGATTGTTGAAACCGTTTGGGACGATTCCCTTCGCAAAGGAGGTGTATTGCTGGCTGTAGAGACCAATAAAGCCATAGATGCTATTCCCGCTGATGCTGACTGGTGCGTGTATTTGCAGGCCGATGAAGTGATTAATGAAAATGACATACCTGCCATAAAGGAATCCATGCAGAAGTGGAAAGATGATAAAAGTGTGGATGGGTTGTTGTTCAACTATATTCATTTTTATGGTTCATACCAATATGTAGGCGATTCGTACCGTTGGTACAGGAAAGAGATTCGTGTAATACGTAACGACAAGCATATCAGCTCGTACAGAGATGCACAGGGTTTCAGGAAATATAAAACCACTACACCTGCCAATGAGGAATTACTGGGCGGGGGAGAGAAATTGAATGTGAAGCCAGCTAATGCCAATATTTATCATTATGGCTGGGTAAAGCACCCTTCATTCCAGCAGAACAAGCAGCAGAACTTTCACAAAATGTGGCACGACGATAATTGGGTGAAGCAAAACGTGGTGCAGGCAAACGAGTTCGACTATTCAGAAATAGATTCGTTGAAGAAGTTTACGGGCAAGCACCCTGCTGTTATGGCTGCGCGCCTTAAAATGCAGGACTGGCAGTTTGAATATGATGATAGTAAAAGAAAAGTATCGTTTAAAGACAGGCTGCTGCGCTTTACCGAGAACCTTACAGGTTGGAGGCCGGGTGAATACAAAAACTACAAACTTATATAGGCAATGTTTTTTGTTATATCGAAAATACTGGCATTTATCATAACTCCTTTAGTATGGATTGTGGGGCTATTCCTGGCCGGGCTGTTAGTGAAAAGGCAGCCCCTTAAAAAGCGCCTGCTAATTACTTCTTTTGTTATGCTGTGGTTTTTCAGTAATGATTTTATTTTAGACGAATTTATGCGGGCATGGGAAGTACCTGCCATTGATAATAGCGCCGTAACAGGGCAATATGATGTCGGCATAGTATTGGGCGGTATGATTGATTATGGCCAGAGTTTTAAACGGGTGGACTTTAAGGAGGGTGCCGACAGGCTTTTCCAGGCCGTTGAATTATATAAAGAAGGAAAGATAAAAAGAATATTACTCGATGGTGGCTCAGGCAGCCTTTTAAACGAATGGAAGGAAGCTCAGGTGCTGCGCAATTACCTGATCAAGATCGGGCTGCCCGATTCTGTATTAGTTGTAGAGCCAAATTCACGCAATACGAGGGAAAATGCTGTGTTTGCCAAACACCTGCTTGATAGTGTGGCCCCTTATGGCAGGTATCTGTTAATAACCTCTGCTTCGCACATGCGCAGGGCTACCAAATGCTTTACTAAAGCAGGAATTGCTACACTGGCCTATAGCACCGACAGGCACTCAGGCCCCCGCAAGTTTATATTCGACCATGTTTTTATCCCCGATATCAGTGCCCTGCAGGGGTGGGACGAGCTGCTTCATGAATGGATGGGGTATATAACGTATAAGATTTCTGGGTATATTTGAGTGTAAACTCTGAAATTTAGGATTTATAATTTAAGATTTTGCTTTATGAACTTTTTGAACTTTATGACAAAGGTCCGAATGTATCCCTTTGGGACATCCCTACGGGATAAACTGAATATGAACTTCAGCGCAATACTCTGTTTCTCTGCTCTGCTACTCTGCTCTCCTTTATTCGCCCAGGAGAACTGGAAAATAATGAACGAGCTGGAATATCATTACCAGCGCATTGATTACTGGCGTTCGCGCATGAACAACGATTCCGCTGTATCTGAAGAA
>JABDGY010000085.1 GCA_013285805.1 Bacteroidota bacterium
CTGCGATACCCTCATTATATTTTTTCATAAAATCTATAAGCTTATTCCTATTGAGATTCTTTAGTTTCCCCTCCAATTCTACTGCTTCTTCCCTTGTCCTTTTAGTTGTATTCCATAATAATAACCAAGGTGTACCGCCTGAAGTTGATGCCTCTCTTTCACCATTATGTCGTATTAATCTGTCCTCCAAATTGTTTGTTTGCCCTTTATAAAACCTATCGGTTGACTTCGAATAAAGGATATAAACGAAATACGGCATTGTGATAATATTTATTGAGCCCTATTGAGCGGGAAACGGGGCTCGAACCCGCGACCCTCAGCTTGGGAAGCTGATGCTCTACCAACTGAGCTACTCCCGCTTTTATAGCAGCAAATTTAATTAAAAAGGCTTTATGAATCTGGCTCGAATGCTGACGCTTCGGTCAGCATCCAGACCGACAGCGTCTGGACCCGCGACCCTCAGCTTGGGAAGCTGATGCTCTACCAACTGAGCTACTCCCGCTTTACTATTCACAAAAATACTTAAAACATAATATTAAAATAAAAAAGCCACCCCTTCGGGTGGCTTTCCAATTATTATTATCTATTGCCTTACTTATTTCTTATTATCATCAGTTTACGTATAGCAATACCATTATCGGTTTGTATACGTAATGAATATATACCCACTGCAAGCGATTCAAGGTTTAGTTGCTCGCTTACTTTACCTGCGCTCTTTTGTTCAGTGTTATCATAAACTACCTGCCCGAGTTCATCAATAACACTTATATGAACATTACTACTATTACTCAGAGAATATGCCAATGTCATCATTCCATTGCCCGGGTTAGGGTAAACGTTCACACTATTTAAAGCATTTGCCAGCGTTGGAATTCCGGTAGGTTTAGCTGCACTGACATTCGACAATGAAACGGCTCCCTGTCCACCGGCGTGCGGTTTTATTTTTGTTGTAGGAGTGCATGGGCCTGATGGGCTTACTGCTTCTATCATATATATACTTGAAGGCGGAGGTAATGTATCTCTAAAGGTAAGCGTAGATGACGAAACAGAATCGATAAGCGTGAGGGCATTCATAGCCGGCCCTCTGTATATTAAATATTCCGTTGGGGTAAAGCCGACATAAGGCGTCCAGTATAATATATTAAGATTAGCTGAAGCTGAGTCGGTAAGATAAATAGTGCTATGCGGCGAACTCATTGCTGAAAGCCCGCATGAATCAACTGTTGCAAGTTCATATGTGCTATAACCCGTTGAAGGCCTGGAAGCTGTATCAATATAATCGCTCAGGGCAAGAAGCGGCTGATTGTCTATAAGGGAATACGAAAATGATGAGTTCTCCTTAAACACATCGTATGAACCTGAAGGAGGAGAATCAAATCTTCCCCAGATAATTTCATTTCTATCGGTTGCAGTATCAACTGTTACAATGCAAATACTTTCATTAAACGTATTTGCGCACCCCAAGGCAACTGTTACAGTATCGGTATATACTCCGCAGCCCGTGGTTATAGTAACTGTATATACAGTAGTAACCGCCGGCTTTGCATAGCTATTGGCCGAATCGGGATTAGTAACCGATGCAGCCGGAGCCCAGGAATACGTTGCATTAATGTTACAGTAAGCTGAGAGATAAGTACTGTCACCGGCCAGTATTAAAGCAGGTGATGCAGAGACTGAGTATGAAACAGAATCATTATAAACTATGGCACTATCCGTAGATGAACATCCGTTGCTGTCGGTTACCGTTACATAATACGAACCGGCCGAAAGCCCGCTGATAATATCTGTTGTTTGCCCGCCGGGCGACCAGCTATACGTGTATGGCGGGGTACCGTAATAAACGGATACAGATGCAGAACCCATTGAAGCCGCACAAACATTTGGAGTTGAACTGGTGAGAATAAAGAATGAAGAGCTATTATTGATATATACAGAATCTTTAATGGTACAGCCCACATTGTCTGTTATCGAAACAGTATACGTTCCGGAACTTAAGCTGACAGAATCGGTAGTTGCACCATTGCTCCATGAATATGTATAGGGAGGTGTTCCACCCGATACTTTCAGAATAGCTGAACCAAGTCTTGCACAGATTGCATTAGTGGATGAAAGGCTAACACTCA
Source organism: Bacteroidota bacterium (assembly GCA_013285805.1). Classification (GTDB taxonomy): domain Bacteria; phylum Bacteroidota; class Bacteroidia; order JABEUT01; family JABEUT01; genus JABEUT01. The sequence goes on from JABDGY010000085.1 coordinate 2,124, forward strand.
TCCCCGTGTTTCCAACGGTAACGGTGTCTGATGCGCACGTTGAACCATCGGTTACATTTACTGTATATGTACCGGGAGAAAGTGAAGTTGCGGTTGCTGAAGTTTGCCCACCAGGGCTCCAGTTATATACTAACGGGCCTTTTGCACCTGTAACACTTACCGTAGCCGACCCATTCGAACCGCATGTGGCGACTGTGGAAGAAGCGGTAAGTGTCATAGTACTAACTACCGGAATACATGTAGTACAGGTAGTATTTTGCCAGTACAAGCCAACCAGCGATATGAAATAGCAATCGCCTGCATTGTTTGTATATGTATCGTAAACAACTGAATCCTGGCCGGAGGTCAGGTTAACAGGTATAGCATCGTAATTCCAGAAATTATTGGGAAACGTAGCACTATCTCCATTGTAGTTCTCTGTATTTATTCCCCCGCTTACATTGTTCTGCACATCGGCCATAAGTGTAAATGCATTTGCATTGGCTGTGGCACCACATACTGTAAAACTATTGGCGGTATAAGATTCAGACGCGCCTACGTCGTTACTTAAATCGCCATCGTAAAGGGCTATACTACCGCTATAACTGGCTGAAGGGTCGGTGTAAATAATTAATAGTGTAATACCATCCACCTCGCTATCGGCACTGGCAAATCCGTTTAATCCTACTTGATAAGTTCCGTTACCTGTTATTAGTGAGGTAACATCGGTACGGTATGTTGCAGAACCGGGGCCTGGCCAGCAAATATCATCGGCGGTAGTTCCAACCATTACAGAAGTAACCGTTGATGTACCTAAGGCAGGGTTTGTAACCGTTGCTGAAGTTGTTGGCGGGCTGGCTTCGGTATATGTACAGCCGTAATAAATGTAAGCCTTTACCACTGAAGCGCAAGCTAAGCTGGGAAGCCCTGTAATATTAAGATTTACCGGGTAAGCAGCCGGAGCCGGCCCGCTCACAGGATTATAACGTTTGGCTGTATATAATGTAGCTTGTGTATAATTGAGCCCGCAAACATTTTGCGCTATAAAACTTTGGCTAAGTCCACCGTTTATTGAAGCATGGGCCTCTTTTTTATTAAGGTGGTGGTAGTGCAAATGCTTGCCATTATAACAGTCGGTACATTGCGCATTTAATTTGCCAATGCAAATAATTGCAAGAAAGGCAATAAGTAGATTTTTTTTCATGCTCTTTTTATTTGAGGTTAAGTGGGAGTTACATTCAGATGAGTAATATACGTAAATGTAATAAAAAAAACGTTAAGTAGTACTCTTTACTGCCATAATCTTTCTTAAGGCCGTTTTCGGGCATATTTTTCAATAATTACCTCAGAAAATTTATTGCTATTGGCATTTTATTGCCAGGCATCGAATGTTAATGCTTTATTTTCCGGGCTACATAAGAATGATTCCCTTCCCTATTTCTGAAAATCAAGGTTGGTAGGTTCAGGTTGAACCTGAAGTGGTGCAGGCCTATGTGCGGTATCTGTTGCTATAGCATTCTCAATACCGGTTATAGGAAGGGAAAAATAAACAGTATCAAACTTAATATTGTTAAACCATATTTGTCCAGTTCCGGCAATTAATGCTCCGAAAGCAATATTGCTTGCCTGGGCAGGAACATCTAAAACAATTTCATATTTTGTCCAATCTGTGGTTCCTTTTACTGAACGGTCCTTTCCCACGTGCATATTATCAAACGTAAAAGGCGTCAGAGACTCTTTTCTATCCACCCTAAGCCAAAATGCCGCCCAATTCTTAACATCTTTTGTTTTCATGTAACCTGTCATTTTCACCCTTTTACCAAGGTACTTATCAGGCAAACAATCTTGCATCAGTGTTCCAAATCCATCAATAGCTGTATCAATAGATTTTATTGTCGCAGCATCTTTCCCATCTTGTGCGGCACCTTTGTCAATGCCCATATCGTAACTTTCCGGATTGCTACCTTTTCTTATCCATCCTTCCGGTAATGCGTAGGTATTCTTTCGCAATGCATGGGTAGCCTTTGGCAATGATTGGGTACCCTCCTGAATTGGATGAGTACACGATAGAAACAGTAAGGAAGTACCTATTAGCAATACACTTTTCGAGAGTAAATCTGAGGTTTTCATCTTAAATTATTTGAGAGGGTTAATTATTTGTATCAAAGATAACAAAACATTACTCTTGCCTGAGGGCTTATAAAAGCTAAAACCTTGCTAAAATTGCAGAACATAAAATGATTCTAACTTACCAAAACAAAAAAGCCCCGGCAAATTGCCCGGGGCTTTTAATTAATACGAAACAATTACTTACTTAACAGCTTTAGCTAAGCCAGCACCTGCTTTAAATTTCGCAACTTTCTTCGCAGCAATCTTGATAGCCTTGCCGGTTTGTGGGTTACGACCAGTACGAGCAGCTCTCTTGCTTACCTTGAAGGTA
>JABDGY010000086.1 GCA_013285805.1 Bacteroidota bacterium
CAAAAGCCAACTATAAAGGCATCTTTCAATCCTTTCTTAATTAGTTTCTCTTTATAATCTTTGGCTTCCTCGTAAGTAGTGAAGGAACCTACTGTTATGTGTGTAACAGTATCTGTAGGGCCGACAGGGTTATAATAATAATCGAACTTATGCACGTCGCTCTTCTTTATTCCGTAACGGGCATAATCAAACTTCTTTAGCGATTTAAATGCGCCTACCTGCACCGCAAATTGCATATTCTTAAGGCATATACCGCTATTCATTTTGCTTATGGCATTAATAACCACGCCCGAATCCTTAACATCGCCCTCAAAACGGTGCATAATAATTGTAAGCGCCGGCACACAGGTATCGCTCATTTTTGGCACAGGCGGTAACTTAACCATAACAATATTCCTGTCTATTTCCCTGAAAGTAGTGGTATCAGGAACACTTATATCGGTGCTGAAATCTTTATAGCCGGTAGCATGCAGTTTAATGGTATACTGGTGATTGGCCATCATGGTCAGGGAGTATTCTCCATTAATAGTATCGTCGCCGAAAGGCGATTTCGCACTATTGCCTTTATCTGTAAAGTCCATAGCCACTTTTAACTTCATCCCGTTTGCCGAATCGGTTATAGTGCCTTTATATACCCATTCCGGCGGCATATAGGCATCCATAGATACCCTGTATATATCAAGCATATTGCTGTCGGTAACTCTCGATATATATCCAAACCTTCCGCCCGATGAAACGCTGAAATATACATCGTCGTCGGGTGTATTAATGGGGTAGCCAAGGTTCTTCGGTTCCGACCAGCTTCCATTACTATCACGCACTGTCATAAATATATCGAACCCACCCATTGTGCTATGCCCCCTTGAGCTGAAATAAAGGGTTTTGCCATCGGGGTTCATATATACACCTTCTTCATCGTATTCAGTATTAACCACTCCGCCAAGGTTTACCGGCGAGCCCCAAGTACTGTCGGCCCCAAGTTTTGCCGTATATATATCTTTCCCTCCAAAACCACCGGGCCTGTCGCTGGTAAAGAATATTGTCTTGCCATCCGGGGAAAGGCACATAGATGTTTCAGAATAAATAGAATTAATAGAATCACTTAAAGGCACAGGGTCCGACCAGCCTTTGCTGCCATAATGAGTGCAATAAATATCGCTTCCACGCGTATATCGCCATATATAAAGTGTTTTCCCGTCGGGGGTTAAATAGAGGCTTTCATCATCGTCAATAGTATTTACAGGCGGCTCAAGCCCTTCCACCAGGCTCCACTGTCCGTTAACATATTGCGATATATATATATCATCGGTATACAGGCCGGTTTGCGGGTCAACCGTAGTAGAAGTATTGCTTTCGCGCTGAGAAGTGAAAACAATTTCATTTCCATCGGCTGTAAGCAAAGGGTGAGTATCATTAAAAGGGCAATTAATAACGGTGCCCATATTCTCAAGCCTGGTTTTTACAGGCGTAGCCATAAGCGCCTTGCCATTATTACATTCATCAATGTATTTATTTATCTCCTTCACCTCTTGCTTTTTCGGTTTTTTAAGCGCAAGGTTATATTCCATAATAGCGCTGTCCCACTGGTAATTCAACTGATATCCCCTGCCCATGAAGTAACTCATTCTTTTGCTTTCGCGGTAGTGCGTAAGTATACTTGTTTGAATTTGATGTGCCTTTTCAAAATACCTGAGACACTTATTTTTTATAGTCGAATTCAGGTAGCAAACGCCAATCTTAACATTGAGGTCGGCACAATTAGGATTTACTGAATCGGCGCTCAGGAAAAATGGCAACGCAGCCTGAAATTCGCCATTCTGAATGTGAGTGTCACCTTCTTTTATTTTTTCCAGGGCAAACTTTAACCCTTCAGGATTATTCTTAAAGTTTTTCGCTTTAAACTGAATGTCATACTGTTGGCAAAATGCCGCAGATGAAAACAGGTACAAAAAAACAAGAGCAGATAATCTCCTCATTCAGGTTGGGTAAAAATTACTTTTTTATTCTAAAACATAGAATGGTTATCACCCGATGTAGTATTGGCCATAAATGGGTTAGGATTTATGAACCTGAGTGATATTTCAAATCCGCCTTTACCCGATGTGGCGCTGGTAAGGCCGGAGGTATTAACGTCGTAACTAAATCCAACAGAGTAGTTGGCAAACTCCATTTGCGCTACAAGAATAATAGCGTCTCCTACTCGGCAATATCCGCCAAGGTCGAAAGCCGAGCCTTTATTAACACCGGTATACTTACTTTCCTGCTTAAGTATATAGCGGAATTTTATGCCCGCGTCAATTTCCTGCGCAGGGCCTTGCTGGTAAAAAACAAAACCGGGCACCAATGCTATATTAGAGTTTTGTATGCCATATTCCATATCGCCATGCAATACATATCGCATATATAATGCAGTTCCCGCTTCGCCCTGTCCGTAGTATGACATGCTTGGCTGGTTAACGTGGTAAACGGCCGCGCCTATATTAAATTTAAACTGGTTATTGGCCGATAAGGTTGTTTGCCCTGTACCGTAGCTGTATGTCATACCCGCAGAAAAATCGACGTATGAGAAACTATTGCCTGTAGATGTTTCACCTGTAGGGGCATTGGGGTCGTATTCCCCGTTTATATACTGGTCGTCCCACTTCAACCCGTTAAGGTTAATGCTATGCTGCGACCAGCCTGCCTGAAGTCCGCCTGCCAGGCAGCTTTTTTCACTTAAATAAACACCGCTGGCAAGGGTAAAATTCACTTCGGTTATTCCTATCTGGGCATCGCCCGATTTATCATTATAAAACGAAAGGCCGGGAGATAAATACGCTTTGGTCCATTTTTTCATAATGTTATGCAACTCAACCGTAGCAGCCATGGTATTAAAGCCGGCGCCACTGCCCATAACGCTTGTATACTGGTTGCGGTAATTTATTGAGCCATATACCTGCCCGTTAAACACCCCGCACAAAGCAGGGTTAAGGGTTAAAGGCGACTCGTAAAATTGCGAGAAGTGGACATCCTGCGCGCCGGCAGAAATTGATAAGCCACTAATAGCTAAAATCAAGCTGAGGGTCTGTGTAATTTTGCGCATAGGTGCCGGTTGTGAAGAACAAATATAATAAAAATGGCAGAAATACAATAAAATTGCGATGCAATATCCTTCCTTTTGCAGGCTTTTACTCTTTTATAAGTTTCCCACTCGCGATAAAATCTCCTTTTTCAGAAATGATGCGGTAGAAATAAATTCCTGTGGGTTTATCACTTAAATCTATCTGCATTCTGCTATTAGCTAACGGCCATTGGCTTTTAGCTATTTGTTCGCCCAACACATTATAAATTTCGACTGACGACTGACCACTTACGACTGACGACTCGATGGTAAACTTACCATCGAACGGATTCGGATAAACCCTAACTTCATTTGCATTTGTAAGTTCATTAATGCCCGTAATAGTATCTCCGTATTTAAAAATAACGCCTCCGTTATGTGTGCCCCCAAGGCTACCTGTCCCATAAAAGTATGAACCAATCTTTATCAGCCCGCCTTGGGGTGTACAATCATTTGTAGTATCGATGCTATATAGAACTGTATCACCACTGCCGTCCGGATTTATTCTGTAAATCTCTCCTTGATCATAAGAGCCACCTCCGATTGTTATTCCATATAAATATGTGCCATCATAAAAAAGGCTGGAAAATGGCCCACTTCCGTCAGTTTTGTTAAAATTGTGCAATACTGTGTCGCCTGTTCCATCTGGCTTAATACGAAATACCACTCCATAACTATATTTTCCGCCATGTAAAGCTGTTCCGTATAAATATCCGCCCACAAGAATAAGGGTACTACTCGGTCCATTACCATCGGTATTTATAAAATTATGCAATACGGTATCTCCGGTTCCGTCGGGTTTTATTCTAAAAACTACCCCGTGCGTCCCGCCATCGGCTGTTCCGTATAAATATGTACCGTCATAAAAAAGCGTTTCAAGCGGTTCTTTTCCATCAGGTCCTGAAAAATTATGTAATACAGTATCTCCGCTGCCATCGGGTTTAATTCGAAACAGAACTCCATCACCGCTTGTGCCCCCTAGTTCCGTCATTCCATATAAGTATGCTCCAACAAAAATGAGCCCTCCGGTCGGTAATTTTCCATCCTTGCCCGTAAAATCATGCAGGTCGGTAAATGCGCTTCCGTCAGGTTTAATCCTGTAAACTATTCCCGAATCATGCGCACCTCCATAGCCGGTCATGCCATACAAATATGTTCCGTCACTAGTAAATACGTTATGCTGTTGAGGTCGCGCGCCGTCCGTCCAACTAAAGTTATGTAAAACACTATATGCGCTTCCGTCGGGTTTAATCCTGTAAACTACACCCACTGTATCCGTGCCGCCTCCTGCTGTACCATATAAATATGTTCCGTCGTAATACAACGTTCCCTCAG
>JABDGY010000087.1 GCA_013285805.1 Bacteroidota bacterium
CTTTCAAGCCTTGCAGCAATTACCCATTCTTTAAATTTCCTGAACATTAATTTTATTTTGCCGGCCTTAGGGTCCCGGGGGAAAAGCATTTTGGCCAATTGCTGGGTTATGGTGCTGCCACCACCCGAAGACGAACTTCTACCTATAAAGGTTTTGAAGAACACTCTGAACAAGCTACGCATATCAACCCCTGAATGGTCGTAAAAACGAGCATCTTCAGTAGCTACAAGGCCATTTATAACATAAGGGCTTATATCCTTATATTGAATGTTCGAACGGTTCTGCACGTAGTATTTGCCAATCACCTGCCCGTCTGATGAAATAACCTGCGAGGCCAGGAAAGTCTGGGGGTTTTCAAGCTCTTCGAAAGTGGGAAGCTGGCCAAAAAAGCCCACTGAAGCCCCGAAAACACACAAAGAAAGAAACAAAACGGGGGCTAAAACTATAATCCAGAATATACGCAGGTACTTTCTGAATCTTTGCCTGTCTGTGTTGGCCATAGGAGGTTTATCTTGGTATAAAATACAAAATTACTAAAAAGCGCGGGAGCGTAAATTAAAAGTCTCACCAGCCCTTATCCGGTAAAATAAACGGTGTTTTTGCATATTTATTTGAAATATTGCTATATTTGCAGCCCTTATAAAAAACAGGAGGTAAATATGATTATTGTTCAGATTAAAGAAGGCGAGAACCTGGAAAAGTCTTTAAAGGCTTTTAAAAAGAAGTTTGACCGTATCGGAATCGTGAAAGAATTACGTGTCCGTAAGGTGTATAACAAACCTTCAGTGGTTCGCAGGCAGAAGAAGTTAAAAGCTATTCTCCGCCAGAAGTATATCAATTCGCAAGAGTAGTTTTTTACAAACTATATAGCTTATAAAGCAGGGTTTTGAAAAAGGCCCTGCTTTTTTATTGGCTGGAATATTGCTGGGTATCAGTCCAATCTCTCTTACGTTGCAGTTTCAGGTCGGCCAATGTAGCTGCCTTAACGTGAACCGTTAACTGGAAATTCTGGTGGAAGCCGAAAGGTATGGTTGAAAATTCCAGTTCCCAGCAGTGCATATCGCGCCTGGCGGAAAGTAGCACAGAAGTAAACTGCTTTGAAGTAAAATCGTAACCCGTGTTAGCCGCCGCATACCAGAATTTGCTGAGTTGCAGGCTGCCATTTACCATAACCGATTGGGTTATTACCTTTTGGAATTCTATAATTGAGTACCCATAAGTGTAATAGAGCGTAACCGACCAGGGTGCAATTGTCAGCGGGGCCCAGAATTCAGGGTGCATCTGCTCATAGCTATAATACTGGTCAGGCGATGTAAAACCAACCCCTGAACCGGCGCTGTTATTTGTCGGGGTGCCGCCTGCGCCGGGTACATTTGTAGTGCCGTTAGCATTTGTCCCCTGGGTTGTTGTACCATTACTGTTGGTTTTCTTGGTGCCGGGGGCAAGTGTGGTACTGAATGAAACACTGGCCTGCGTAAGCCGTCCTATGCTGTTTGAAAAATTCCACGAATCAATATCATTGCCGAGGCTGTTTGTTTCATATGGGTCTAACACGCCATTGAAATTTATGGCAAGCTTTTTAAACAAGGTGGTGTTACCCGAAATCTGAATTTTAGCCAGGTTAAAGCTGTCGGCAGCAAAGTTATAGCCGCCACTAACCGTAAATCTTTCCAGTAATTTCACCTTTTTATATGTAGCACCTGAATCGGTATGAACCCTGTATTTCATTTCCAGGTTTGTACCCAACGCCCAATTCACTGCTCCTTGCTTACCCGCTGCAGGGCCTCCGTATATTCCCTGCTGGAATATGGAATAGCGCGTTTGCTGGTCACTGGCGCTTGATTGCACATAGCGGTAATAGCCATAAGTAGCTGAGCTATAATCGGGCTGGAAAGCAAGAGTAATGGAAGGGAAAAATACCTGCCTTATAAGTACGGCACGTTTTACTCCCAGGCTATACATGGCATATACATTGGTTGTAAGTGCAAGGGCCGTATTGTACGTCCAGGCCGATTGTGTGCCATGGTCGGTCAGCACTGTATCTGTTTTGCCGGTCCAGCTTTCGCGTGAGGTCTCGAAATAAGTTAAGAGCGTATTGTTAAGCGTATAGGTAAGGGTGAAATATTTTGCAATGGTAAATGGCGCTGTAAGCGGAATATTTGCATTAAGGCCGTTCTTCATATTGTCCAGCGTATTGGGGTCGAAAAGCTTAGACGCATTTGTGCTTACACTATTAGACGCAATAAGATTAGCGCTTATACCAATATTATTCAAAGGATTTTTAGATGCCGGATTGCTCTCGAACCACTTGGCAGGATTAAAGCGGTCGACTGTAAATGTTAATTGAGGCAAGGTAATATTTACACTATCACTTATGGTATTTTCCCAGTGCTGTGCTGTAAGCGCCAGGTGAAATGGAGTTTCAGGGAAATTGCGTGTATATGCAATGTTCGACTGCAATGTATTTTGCAGAAATACCGAAGGATTATATGAGTTGGTGGTAAGAAAATTAGGGCTGGCCACATTCACACTGGCGCTGAATGTACTATACGGATTTGCTTTGGAATCCTGGGCATGCTGCCAATTAATTAAAAAGTTCGACTGGCTGGTTAAGGCATTTGATTCAGCTACAGGCAAACGCGTATCGGAATAGGCAAATTGCAAGTTACCATGGTAATGATACCTGTCGTCGTATGTTATAAGGTCCCTTCCTGCCCAGCTTCCATTAGTGTAAATATCGCCGGTCATCTTCATGTCAAAGTGGTCGTTTAACCCGAGGTAATAACCCCCGTTATTCAAAAAATAACCTTGCTCCGCCGATTCCCCATAGGTGGGTATTATTATGCCGGAATGCCTTCCGGTGGTGAGCGGGAAAAACCCAAATGGTATGGCCAGTGGCGTAGGCACACCTTCAATAACCAGCCAGGCAGGGCCTGTTACAACCTGGTCGTGCGGTATTACTTTAAGCTTTGTGGAACCAATGAAAAAGTGCGGGTCCGCTTTGTTATCGCATGTGCTATATGTACCGTTTTTAATATAAAACACCCCGCTGCTGTCCTTCTTTACAATATTTCCGAATATATATCCTTCGCCTTCCTTAGTGTGTATCTGGTTAATACGCCCTTTTTTTGTTTTGAAATTATAGCGTATTTCATCGGCATTATATGTATCGCCCCCCTGGTGAAATTCGGGCTTGCCTATAGTTTTACCGCTATCCTGCACACCCCTTGCTGTAGCAATATTGCTATCCATTGATATCTCTATATACGCCGCTTTCAGTTCCAGGTCCTGGTACTTTACAACCGCGTCCCCGTATAAATAAACTATCCGTGTAGTGGCATCGAGCCTTATGGAGTCGCGGGCGCTGTAATCAACCTTTGATTCAAGGGGCTGTTTTTTAACCTTATGCTTTACAGTATCTTTTTTAGCAACGCCCGAATCAGCAACTAATTGACCAACCGGACATACTGCACCGCGTAAACTGTGCGTTATTAACAAAGAAAAGATTAAAAAAACAGGAAAACTCCTTATTTGCCGCACCTTGTTGTGATAATTTTGCGTAAAGTGCAGCAAAACTACGTATTCTGATGTATAAATGGGCCTCATACCTTATCGTTTTTTGCACAGTCGTATTTGTATACGGCTTTGGGCCTGCCCATGCCCCTGAGGCTAAAAAATGGGTAATAGTAATAGACCCTGGCCACGGTGGAAAGGATCCGGGATGTCACGGAAAGAAGTTCCAGGAGAAGAATATAGCCCTGGCGGTGTCGCTCAAATTGGGTCATTACCTTGAAGATAACGACAAAAATGTGAAAGTAGTATATACCCGCACTACCGATGCGTTTGTGCCCCTGAATGACCGGGCAGACATAGCCAACAAAAACCATGCCGATATCTTCATCTGCATTCACCTCAACGCCTCACCCGACCATAGCGCCAATGGCTCGGCCACCTATGTAATGGCGCCCCGCAAATCAGAGGGTAACCTGGAAGTGGAAAAGCAGGAGAACTCGGCTATTTTTTATGAAAAGGATTATAAGAAGACCTACGAGGGCTTCGACCCGAATTCACCTGAAGGAAATATCATTTTCAGCATGTACCAGAACCTTTACCTTACTCAAAGCCTCGATCTTTCAACACACATACAGGATGAATATGAGCACCATGTAAAAAGAAAAAACAATGGGGTAAAGCAGGCAGGATTTTTAGTATTGTGGAAAACAGCCATGCCCAGTTTGCTTACTGAAATTGGTTTTCTTACCAATCCCGATGAAGAAAAATACATGGGAACACAAAAGGGTGAAGATGAAATAGCCAAATCTATTTTCCTTGCATTTGAACAATACAAGGCGGAAAAGGATAAGACAAATTACGACCCCAAGGATTACTCTTTCAAATCATTTTACGTTCAGAACCCCGATTCAGCA
>JABDGY010000088.1 GCA_013285805.1 Bacteroidota bacterium
ACAAACATAGAGGAATGTTATGCTATGGTACAGTCTGCTGATGGTGGCTATGTATTTACAGGGTATACACAATCGTATGCCGACCCCGTAAATGGTGCAATGTATGTATGCAAATTAGATTATGCCGGTAACCTGGCATGGACGCGAACTATAGATGGAAAATACGGGACGGTTGGTTTTGCCATAACCCAGCTTAATGATAAGGGTTTTGCAGTAGTAGGTTCCACTACGTCGTTTGGCGATACTGCTGCAGAAGATGTATATATAGTGAAGCTTGATTCGATGGGTAATTTTAAATGGAGCAGGACAATAGGCGGGCCAAATACTGACAGGGGTGATGCGGTTATACAGGATAAAGCAGGAGATATTGTGATTGGTGGGTACACCAGTTCATTCGGGCCCGGGCAATCGAATTTTTATTTAATAAAACTCGATATTTCAGGAAACCTTAAATGGGCCAAGGCAATTGGTGGAAGCATATTCGACGCTGCCTACGCGTTAGCCCAAACTACCGATGGTGGATATGTTCTGACTGGCTTTACCACTTCATACGGAGATACTGTTTACGGAGACATATATGTTGTGAAGGTAGATTCAGCGGGTAATTTTAAATGGGGCAGGTCTGTTGGCGGAGGTAGTTATGAGGTAGGTTCGGGCATTGCTGCCACAAAAGATGGGGGATGTATAGCCACAGGGTACACTAATTCTTATGGTGCAGGCGCTTCCGATGTATATATAATAAAGCTTGATTCAGTGGGTAATGTAAAATGGACTAAAGTTATAGGCGGGAAAAATGATGATTACGGTAATTCAATAGTGCAAACAGCCGACGGAGGTTATGCCGTTTCAGGCCTTACTTCTTCTTATAATGATACAATTAACAGCGATGCCTACCTGGTAAAATTAGATGCAGGGGGCAATGTAAAATGGACTAAGACTTATGGTGGAAATAATTCTGATGAATCGAATTCCCTGGTGCAAACCTACGATTGGGGATATGCCCTTGCAGGTGAAACAAATTCGTTTGGCGCGGGAAACTTTGATATGTACCTGGTAAAAACCGACTCGAACGGTGGCTCATGCAGTTCGCATTCTGCGGGAGGGGCGGTTACCTCTGGTGGTATGGTAGATAGCGGAGGGGTGGTAGTCAATGGGGGAGCCATAACAAGTGTTGACAGCGGAAGAGTAAGTAATGGCGGTGTTTATACCAATGTTTGCAGTGTTATAACTTCTGTAAATGATATAACACCTGAAGAAAATGGCATTGAAGTTTACCCCAACCCGTCCAACGGTGTATTTATTTTTCAAGCTAATAGCCAATGGCTATTAGCTAACAGCAAAGTTGAAGTTTATAATGTATTAGGCGAAAAGGTCTACGCTCAATCATTCAACATTCAAAATTCAGAATTCAAAATTGACCTTATAGGTCAGCCTAACGGAATTTACATTTATAAAGTAGTGGATAAATCGGGTACGATTATAGCCAGAGGGAAGCTGGTAGTGGAATAGTAAACATAACCTGTTATTAGTTAATTTGGAATGCCATGACCTATGTCATGGCATTCTTATTTTTAATTCGTACCTTAGTGTTCTAATGAAGCCACTGAATATGAAAAATATATATATTTTAATCCTTACTTTATTCTGTTTAGGAACCGGAACTATTAGTGCCCAGTACCCTTACCCTCACTTACTTTCTTTCAATGATACAAATGGCAGAAACCCATACGGCTCTTTAACTATTTCAGGAAATGTATTATATGGAATGACTTCACGTGGTGGGGCAAAGGATAAGGGATGCATTTTTTCTATTCATACTAATGGCAACGGCTATAAAAAACTGCTCGATTTTGATAGTGCAAATGGCGCCCACCCTTGGGGTTCATTAACCCTTATAGGGAATAAATTGTTTGGGATGACTGGCTGGGGCGGGGCATATAATAATGGATGTATTTTTTCTATTGATACTAATGGGTTCGGGTACAAGGACATATTTGATTTTAATGGGGCAAATGGGGCAGTCCCGGTGGGTGATTTAATATTTTCGGGAGATACTTTATATGGTATGACGGGCGGGGGAGGGGCAAATAGTGATGGCTGTATTTTCTCGCTGGATACAAATGGGACTAACTATAAGGACCTGTTTGATTTCAACGGAACCAATGGTAATGAACCGGAAGGTGATTTAATACTTTCGGGAAATACATTGTATGGAATGACGCCTCACGGCGGGGCAAATGATGAAGGCCTTATTTTCTCTATAAATATTAATGGCAGCGGGTTTAAAGATATGCTCGATTTCAATGGTACTAATGGCGAACTTCCTTACGGCTCTTTAATATTGTCTGGAAGCACTTTGTATGGTCTTACATATACGGGAGGCGCAACTGGCGCTGGGAACATTTTTTCTATTGATACTACTGGTAGCAACTATAATATAATATTTAATTTTAATGGTACAAATGGCGGAGGCGCCATGGGCTCATTAATACGTATTGGAAGTTCATTATATGGACTTACATCTCAGGGAGGCGGTATTTGGCCATATGGCTGTATGTTTTCAATAGATACTAATGGTAGTGGGTATAAAATACTCCTTCATTTTAATGGTGATAATGGTATTTGGCCTCAAGGTTCATTGATATTTTCCGGGGGTGTTTTTTATGGTATGACGGAAAACGGAGGGCCTTCTGGGAGTATTTATGGGGTTGTGTTTGACTACATGTCACTTCGGGATTCTATTATAAGTGTTTCTAATAAATGTTTTGGAGATAGTAATGGGAGTGTAACTGTTATGGCATTTGGAGATGATCCGTCTGATTCTCCCGCTTATTCATACAATTGGGGTTCCGGATGGACATCTTCAAATACTATTTCCGGGTTGCCCGCCGGAAAATATAGGGTAACAATTAAAGATAATATAACGAATGACACTATAACTGATTCAGTTACTATCATTACTCCATCTTCTCCATTGGTTATAAATACATCCTCTACATTATCGGCATGTAATAGTAACAATGGCTCAGCGAGTGTCATCGTTTCAGGAGGCACACCACCATATATGTATAGCTGGTCTCCAATAACCAATACAAATTCAACCATTACCGGCCTGGCTTTGGGTAATGATACATGTATTATTACCGACTCTTCAGGATGTGTAAAAACAGCCATGTTTACTATTAGAGATAGCGGAACACTTAAAGTTTCACTTATTTCATATACTCCGGCATTAAAGTGCCCGGGCGATAGTAACGGAAGCGCTGTGGTAAGTATTAGTGGTGGAACAAAGCCGTATAGGTATTTATGGTCTCCCTCGGGTGGAACAGATACTGTTGCACAGAACCTTGTGGCAGCAACTTATACTTTTACTGTAACTGATACGAATGGTTGCAGAGCTGATACGCTTGTACATATTACTCAGCCTGCACCACTAAAAATTATAGCCACAGCATGGCCCGATGATGAAAAAACATGTAACGGTATTACATGGGTGAAAGTCAGCGGGGGCACAATACCCTATAACTATTTATGGTCATCGGGGCAAACTATAGATTCAATAACAAAACAATGCCCTGGAAACTATTGTTGCACCGTTACCGATTCTCATGGTTGTTTCGATAGCGCTTGCATGACTGTAGACAATGATACAACAACAGGACTACTTCAGTTAATGGCAAATGATGAAAAAATAATTATTTACCCCAACCCTTCCAACGGCATATTTGCAATAGAGCAGAGTGCGGAGAAACAGAGCGGAGTGATTGAAGTTTATAATGTGTTGGGTGAAAAAGTATTTAAATCCTCTTTCTCCGCTCCCCGCTTTACGCTCGACCTTTCAGGTCAACCGGCTGGTATATATTTTTACCGCATTACTGCGGAAGATGGTAAATGCATGGGTAGTGGGAAACTTGTAAAGGAGTAGAAAGTTTATAAAGTTCATAAAGTAGAAAGTTCCTAGGGGAATTATCAAATCACCAAATTATCAAATCGGTATTCAATCTTCCTGCACAATAAACTGCATAATGCTGCGTTATATTAATAAATACAACCTACACGCATGCAACAAAGTGACCTAACTTTTAAATCCAAAAGCCATGATAGGTCACAAAACAAACGGCGACTGGTCAGATGTAACAAGCATCGGCCGCAACAACATAGTTTTTGAAGGGCGCCACAAAGACTATGGAGCATATTACATCCGCAAACGTTACAACTTTACTTTGCTGCTGGGGTTTCTCTTCAGCATATCTTTCCTGGTAATAGCAGGCGGGTTACCGCTCCTAATGAACCT
>JABDGY010000089.1 GCA_013285805.1 Bacteroidota bacterium
ACGCACTTTGCCATTAAATCCATGGTATGCACATAGCCTATGCATTCACTTTCACCCAACCCGGGTAAATCAATAGTAATAACCCTGAAACTTTTTGAAAGTGTTTTAGAAAATTCATCCCAAATATGAAGGTTTTCAGGAAAACCGTGCAGTAATATTACCGCTCTGCCTTTTCCCTGGTCGGTATAACGTATGCGTGCTTTGCGAAAGGTAGTATACCTTATCATTTATTCATTAGTTCTTCTATCTCGCCGGCTTCAATAGGAATGCTTTCCATAAGGTCAACATTGCCTTTATCAGTAATAAGTATATCGTTTTCAATACGCACACCTATTTTCTCACGTGGAATATAAATGCCGGGCTCACAGGTAAATACTGTACCTGCCTGGAAAGGCAAGTGGAAAAAGCCTACATCATGTATATCAAGCCCCAAAAAGTGAGAAGTACCGTGCATAAAATACTTTTTATAAAGCGGAAATGCAGGGTCCTGTTTTTTAATATCGCTCATCTTCAGTAGCTTGAGTTTTACCAGTTCTTCTTCCATTAACTGGCCAACAGCGGCATTGTATTTATCAATGTTGTTGCCCTTAACCAGCATTTTACGCGCACCTTTAAATACTCGTAACACTGCATTATACACATCTCGCTGCCTTTTAGTGAACTTGCCATCAACCGGTAAAACACGGGTAAGGTCAGAGCCATAGTTTGCATATTCGGCGGCAACGTCTAATAATATTACATCGCCTTTTTTACATTGTTTATTGTTGGTGTTGTAGTGCAAAACGCAACTATCTATACCCGATGCAATAATTGGTCCATAAGCAAATCCACGTGAGCGGTTGCGTACAAATTCGTGTATCAGTTCGGCTTCAATTTCATATTCCCAAACGCCTGGCTTCACAAAAGGTAATATCCTCCTGAGGCCCTTTTCGGTAATTGAACAGGCATGGCGAAGCAAGCTTATAAGCCAACGTCAGGCAGCTTATGTGCTGCATCTGGTGTCGCGGCTGATAAGTTTGGGAGTGTTTATGAAGTTGGGTATGCTCAGAATCCTAATATATTCGGTAGTGATACAATTAATTTTAACCCATCCTGGTTTGGAATGTATCTTGTAAAATATGATTCGGCAGGTAATTTTATATGGTTAAGCAAGCCTATAACAGGGTATAAGAGCCATTTTATAACATATTCCGTTGCAACAGATATTGCCGGAGATGTTTATGTTGCCGGTGAATTTAGCGATACCCTTATATGGGGTAAATATCAAATAATTACAGGCGCAGGAGGAAATATGTTCCTTGCAAAAATTAACCCTTCCGGGAATGTTATTTGGTTAAAGCAGGCAAATAGTAATGGACTTGGGCACAGTATAGCATATTCAGTAAGCGCCGATAACCTGGGGAATGAATTTATTACAGGCAGTTTTTCAGATACAATTACTATTGGCTCATATATATTGAAAACTGTAAGACCCAGTGTTTTTCTGGCTCGCTATGATTCATCGGGTAATTTAGTTTGGGCAGAACAAGGTTTAACATCATCATCGGGAACAGGCTATTCGGTAATCACCGGCAGCAATAATATTTACATCACAGGAATTTTTAATGGTACACTTTCTTTTGGTTCTCAAACCGTAAATGGTAAATCAAGTGTTTTCCTGGCAAAATTTGATTACTCAGGTAACCCGATTTGGCTAACCTCGCCCGATTCGGCAAATTGTACAGGGTGTTCTGTTGCAATGGACAATGCAGGCAATATATATGTCACGGGAGAATTCATAGACACAATTGGCTTTAATAAGGATACTTTAAAGTCTGACGTCGGAGATGTTTTTGTTGCAAAATATAGTAATGCGGGAAATGTAATATGGGCGAAACAGACTATTAATATTGCTGGTTCTTTTTATGGTGCATCAATTTCAATAGATAACTACAATAATATATATATAAGTGGTTCTAATTGGACGATAGGAGTCGGTGTAAACCCGTTGAAGTTTTTATATGATAATGATACACTCTCCGTGTTTTCTTATAATCCGGGCTACGCTTCATTTGTGCTGAAACTGGATACATCAGGTAGATTGCAATGCGGCACACTATTAGGTGATAGAGTAGCAATTTATGGTGCAGCAGACCCATTTGGTAAGGGGGTATACGTTGTGGGTAGTGTGTCAGATTCATCGTTCATAAACCCATATAGTGTCTACCAAACAGCATGGCCCGGTCCTTCTGCAACTATTGCCAAATGGCATGGTTGCGATAATGTAACAGGCATTAACGAAGTAACAAGCAATACCGAACAAGTAAAAGTCTACCCGAACCCTTCCGATGGTGTATTTACTTTTCAAGCCATTGGCCGATGGCCATTAGCTAATAGCCAAATAGAAGTTTACAATGTATTAGGCCAGAAAATATTCCAACACTCTTTCTCCGCGCTTCGCACTACGCTCGACCTTTCTGGTCAGCCGGCTGGTATTTACCTGTATCGCATCACTTCTGAAAAAGGTGAGGCGATTGGAAGCGGGAAACTTATTATTAAATAGCTATGAAAAAGGCATCACTTACATTCTTTTTGTTCTTCTTTGTTTGCAATTTATTTGGGCAAGCGTGGCTTAATGTAGGTACAGGAACCGATTGGAGCGTTTTCTGTTTGGATAGTTGCAATGGAACCTTATATGCTGGTGGCATATTTGGTGTTGCGGGAGGGAATAAAGCCAATAATGTGGCTCAGTGGAATGGTACATCATGGTCGGCTTTGGGTAATGGATTGAATTCTACAGTAGAAGCCCTCATAAAATATAATGGTAGCCTTATTGCAGGTGGTGGTTTTGATTCAATAAGTGGAACCGATAGTTCTATAGCCCAATGGAATGGTACATTTTGGAGTACAATAGGTGGAGGAATGAATGGTACGGTGTTTGCCTTGGATAATTACGGCGGAAATTTAATTGCCGCAGGAGCCTTTACGAATGCAGGTGGGGTGTCCGTTAACAATATTGTGCAATGGAATGGTACATCATGGTCGGCATTAGGAAGTGGAATGAACAATAGTATTCAGAATGTGATTGTATATAATGGAAACCTTGTAGCAAGTGGATGGTTCACTAAAGCGGGAGGTAATAACGCAAGCTTTATAGCCCAGTGGAATGGTTCTGCATGGTCGCCTATGGGAAAGGGATTCAATAGCTGGGTTAAAACACTTGCCATATATAATGGCAATCTTATAGCCGGCGGAAGTTTTGACAGTGCTGACGGAAAACCTGCAAATGCAATTGCTGAGTGGAATGGTACATCATGGTCTGCACTGGGGTCATCGGTCAATAATACAGTTTATGCACTTACCGTATATAATGGTAACCTTATAGTAGGTGGTGTGTTTGATAGCGCCGGCGGATTGCCCGTAAATCATATTGCGAAATGGGATGGGGTTTCATGGTCTGCATTGTGCAGTGGAATGAACGGTAATGTAATATGCCTTGCGAATTACAATGGCACCTTTTTTGCAGGAGGTTATTTTGATACTGCTGGGAGTAAATATGCAAGTAATATAGCACAATGGAACGATACGGCTAAATGTATAATTACAGGCATCTACGAAGTAACAAGCAATAGCACCCAAATAAAAGTCTACCCGAACCCGTCCGATGGTGTATTCATTTTAGAGCAGAGTGCGGAGAAACAGAAAGAGGAAATAGAAGTCTATAATGTATTAGGCCAGAAAATATTCCAACACTCTTTCTCCGCTCTTCGCACTACGCTCGACCTTTCTGGTCAGCCGGCTGGTATTTACTTCTATCGCATAATTTCTGAAAAAGGCGAAGCGATAGGGAGCGGGAAACTGGTAATTCAGTAATCATTCTTTTCATTACATAGTTTTACTTGTTCATTACGCAAGGTGGCTTAGGTGGTTACATGGGCCTTAAATACCCCTGCATGGCAATATAGTTTTGCTTCTGTAAACAAACAGAAACCCTAAAACAAAATAGCCATGAAAAACTTAATTACCCGCACAATAATAACAATAGCAGCAGCAATGGGCTTTGTTCTTTCATCATACGCACAAGCCCCTGAATGGGATACCGTAGGCGGCGGAACCGATAATGTTGTCTACGCCCTGGCAACCTACAATGGCCAGCTTTATGCGGGCGGGTTCTTTACGCACGCCAGTAATGTTAATGCAAACTACATGGCATTATGGAACGGTAATGCATGGAATGGTATGAATGCTTCTCCCAATAGTTATGTAATGACCCTCACCGGCACAGATTCCGCTCTGTT
>JABDGY010000090.1 GCA_013285805.1 Bacteroidota bacterium
TTACATCTTTATTCATTAATGAATCGGGCACAAAAAGGGTGTAAGCACCGCTGCTGTCTGTTTCTGCAGAATAGGTTCCATCATCCAGGTAAACGGAAGCGTATTGAAGGGGCTTATTTGTTTCCTCATCTCTCACAATGCCTTTTATCCAGTGTTTTGAAGAATCGATTACCGGTGCAGGTTCATCTTGTTCATGAATCGGATTGATAGTTTTTAAGGTATCCGCGTCAGAATAAACTAACGGTAGTTCTCCTATATACTGTTTTACCTGGTCAACCATTTCCTGTGGCAGTAATGTAATAGGAGGCGTAATAGGTACACTTACAGGTGGAGCGGGTACGGGTACTTGCATTGATGGCATTGAGTGTATCTCCGTCTGCCCCTTGGCTGTTGCTGTTAAACCTGCGGCAATTGCAGTTCCGAATAATGCTTTATGAAAAAATGAATTGTTGCTCTGAACAGGAATGGGCATGGCGCGGTTTACCTGGTATTCGCTTATCCTTCCGCAAATAGTGCCCTTTACTTTTTTAAGAAATTCAACCAGTTCTTTATCGGTAAATTTAGAAAAATCGACTACCGTTTTATTGCAACTGCTGCAATGTCTGCCATTGCCGTTGGCAGTCATTTTATTCCAATTCTCAGTACAGGGCTCCGGAATTGTAACCGTTAGATTGGCAGGTTTCTTCATGCTATGGAGATATTAAATCAAATGAACAAAAACAACATGAAGGAAAGATGAAGTGCTAAAAACTTGGGCAGCCAATCGTTCTGAAAGTTCTCCGTTTTCTGAATAAGCGATGCTTAGGCCTTAACTCTATTACCATTTCGCCTTGTTGGGTACTTAAATCAACTTGCTGCTTAATGTTATGATAGTAAATAAGGTTTGTAAAGAAGGTAATTGTACCCCCAGTATAGTTTTCAGGTATTTGTAGGGTAAATGTACCGTCAGTATCTGTCTGTTCGTAAATGGAGTCTATTTCTTTTGTTCGTATATCTGCATAATCAATAGGCTCTTTTGTTTTGGCATCAATTAGTTTACCGTGAATAGTAAAGTTGTGAGAAGAAGGGTGCACGTTAGTGGGTGTAACGGGAATAGGTACTTGCATTGCAGGTACCGACTGATTATTTACCTGTGCATTAACAGATGCGCTTAATCCGGCAACCAATGCAGTGCCCAGAAGGGCTTTATGCATAAATGAATTGTTCTCTGTTGGAATAACAATAGTACGGTTTAGCTGTTCATTATTGAACATTCCGCATAGCCCATGTTTTGCTTTCGCAAAATATTCTATAAGCTGCCTGTCGGAATAAGTGGTAAAGTCGGTAAGCGTTTTGTCACAACCGGCGCAATGCCTGCCCATATTATTGGGATTCATATCTTCCCATTTACGCGGGCAAGGCTCTGGCACAGTCAGGTTAAGTATCTTTTTCTTTTTCATGGCTTCAAATTAAAACTTGTCCCTGAATTTAACCCTGCCTCTTACATGGCGCCTTCTGAAAAGATGATGTTTCCTTTTAAGGCTTATGACCATATCCTGCGGGTAATTACCCGGTTCCAGAACAAATTCATAATCTTTATAGCTATAATGATTATTACATAATACTGTTAATGACTTACCTTTTAGACTATCAGGCACATATAAAGAAAACTTCCCTGCAGTATCAGTTTCTGCTGATGAATCTGAATTAGCGAGTGTTACCGTTAAATAACTTATTGGCTCCTTAGTTTTATGGCTAACCACTGTTCCTTTAATTGTTACTCCATTATGGTCTTTATCCTTATGATTAGCGGGGGCAGGAGGATTGGGTATGGGCAATTGCCCCATCGGGATGGGCTGGTTTAATGTCTGCCCATGGCTATTGCTTGCAATACCTGCCAGTAGCGCAGTGCCGAATAATGCCTTCTGGAGAAATGAGGAATTGTTTTCTGATGGAATGGTTAATACCCGGTTTAATTGTCCTGCTTCAAAGTTACCACATGCAACAGGCTTTTTTCTAAGATATTCGATTAATTCTCTATCTGTAAATTTCGAAAAGTCAATTACAGTTTCGTTACAACTGCTGCAATGGCGGCCACTGCCATCAGGAGTCATTTTACTCCACTTTTCATGGCAGGGTTTGGGTATGCTTATTTCAATTTTCTTCTTCCTGGCCATTATTCTAAAAATATGCACCCACGGTTCTTGTGCGCCAGTGATGCTTTTGCTTCAACGCTAAAACCATATCAGTAGGGTGTTTTCCTGCTTTTACAGTTTCTTTTCTTTTATGATACCAGGAATCATTAGTTTCAATAGTTACAGTTTCTTTTCTCAGATTTTCAGGTATATAAAAGGTGAAGTTTCCTGCCGAATCTGTTTCTGTAGTAGTAGTGTAATTTGCCGCTTTCATGGTTAAAGAAACATAGCCTAATGGTCTTTTTGTTTTTGAGTTTACTACAGTGCCTTTTACTACATGGGAAGTGTCTTGAATTGAATTTTTGTTTGCTGTTTCAGAAGAAATCGTTGGTACAGGCACCTGTATAAATGGCAATGATTCTTTATTTGCTTGCGCCTCGGAATGCGAGGCAATACCTGCAAACAGGGCAGTGCCTAATAAAGCTTTTGAGAAAAAGGAATTGTTGTTTTCAGTAGGTATAATAAGCGTTCTATTAAGTTGGCGATTATCAAAACTACCGCACCCACGGGGGTGTTTCAATATATACTCTACCAATTCTTTATCCGTGAAATTTGAAAAATCGACCACCGTTTTGTTGCAACTGCTACAATAGCGGCCACTGCCATCAGGAGTCATTTTACTCCATTTTTCATGGCAGGGCTTTGGTACAGTAATATTGATAGATTTTCTTTTTGCCATTAATGAGGTTTTAATGCTTCGTAATTCTCATACTCAGCAGGAAGGCCATATCTCATTCGGGCTTCTGAATACGCAATATTATCTAATAGCATATTATCATATGGCTTAAAGTCAAGGGGGATAACTACCCATGCGCCACAAGCTCTATATCCATGACCACCATCCTCCGGATAAATCACTTGAATCATATGCCAGCCTCGCAAAACAATATTGTCGTTATTTTCAGAGGGTAGAATAATTTCATTGAAATTAATAGCTGTAACAGGTATGATACCCCCATCCACTATATATTGAGTGGGCCAGCATGAGCGGGTATTTATATCATGCCCAAGGTTAAAAGCTTGGTTCGTTTCAATTTGATTTATTGAAATCGGGTTTGCTTCAATGAGGCTCTGCGCGCGCAATGTTGCAGGCAATAAAGAAACAGCAAATAGAAAGTACCTGAATGTAATTCGCCTCCTCATGCGAGTGGAGTTTAGTTGAGCGAATATAGAAAACTAAAAGGAGAAAAACAAGCCCTTTAATACTGGTAGTTGGTCAGTTTAAAATATTGCCCCGTAGGGGCATAATATTAATAGCTTATTAAGATGTTAATGTTTGTAGCCTCGTGGAGGCGACATGTTATTTGTCTTGTGTTAATTCAATATCGCTCCTACGGAGCTTTTTTGTCTTGAATTTTATTTTTCTATTAACATAACGTCCCTATGGGACTATCTGAAAAAAACAAACTAAAGACCTTTAGGGCTTACCCGACTACTGGCGGGGGTTTGGGCAAGCTCAAAGAAAACCAGATGCTGCTAAATGCTCAACATATTAACACCTCCTGTTTTGGCAGATGCGCAGCATAGCTCAAGCAGCGTAATTTCGGGCAGCATGCCCACACGGCCCGGGAAACCAATATGGCCCAGTCCGCGGTTAACATAAAGGTTTTGCTTGTGGTGTGTATATAAACCATGCCATTTCTCATAGCGCCACTGCACAGGGCTCCATTGCCAATCGCCTATGCGAATACCAAACTGCATGCCATGTGTGTGCCCTGAAAGAGTAAGGTTAATGTTGGTCTTGTCAACTATCTCTTCATCCCAATGTGAAGGGTCGTGCGACAATAAAAGTTTAAAGGGAATATCCTCAGTGCCTTTTACAGCATCGGGCAGGTAACCATATTGGGCAAATGGGGGAGTGCCCCAGTTTTCTACGCCTATAATGGCAATCTGCTGGCCGTTTTTTGTAATAATGCGGTTTTCGTTAAGCAGCAAATCAAATCCTGCTTTGCGGATAAAATCACAAAGTGCTTCAAGGTTTTTTTGTTTTTCTTCTTTGCTTTCCCACTTTACATAATCGCCGTAGTCGTGGTTGCCCAGTATGGCAAACTTACCCAATGGGGCCTGCAACTTTTGAAAAATT
>JABDGY010000091.1:0-1505 GCA_013285805.1 Bacteroidota bacterium
AGGTTATCGAACACAACCTTGGGATGGTCATGTATAAAGTGTCCCTGGGTTTTTACGTGTTCTATTAAATCTGCCATGCTGTTCATAAAGCAAAGGTAATGCTTATGCAGCAATACTATCTTTTCAGCATCCTACGCCCCTTTACAAGTATGCGAATGCCTTTCTTCCTCATAGAGATAGCCACATCCCTATCCTCTTCCTGCTTACGCTTTAATTCATAGGCTTTCAATATTTCACGGTAGGTTAGTACACCTACCAGGTGATTGTGGTCTTCTTTACTTACAACGGGTAACAAATCAGTGTTATGGGCAATCATCTTGTCAATAGCCTTATACAGGTTATCGTCTTCCTGCACTGTTATAGTCCTACCCTTTACCAATGCAGATAGTTTCTCCTCTCCCTTATGCGTAGTATCGAGTATGTCTTGTGTCGTGATAACACCCGCCAGCTTATCATCATCCTTCTCATCAACTACCGCAAAAGCAACATGGAAATTTTTAGCTCCGGGTTCATTTATAAAATCGCGGGCCTGCGCAACGGTGTCATTCACACTAAGCACACTTACTTCTTCGTTCAATACATCCTTTACTGAAAAGCTATTCAGCACATCAGGTAAATATGAATCGGGTGTGTTAATACCGCGGCGCGCAATCTTCTCTGTCATAATAGTACCACGCATCATGACAAACGAAATACAGTAAGCCGCAGTGCACCCGCCTAAAAGGGGCAACAATAAATGAGGTTGCTGGGTTGTCTCTAATGAGAAAATAACAGCGGTAAGAAATGCCCTTGACGCACCAGAGAACATAGCTGCCATACCTATAAGCCCCGCTATAGAAGCGCTTAACCCGAGTTGAGGGAAGAGTATATTAATACCAATTGAAATCAGCGCGCCTAGTGCTCCGCCTATAGTAAACAAAGGCGCCAGGGTTCCACCCGAAGTGCCACTTCCCAATGAAATTGACCATGAAATAAATTTAAGGACGCAGAGCGTCAGTAATACTTCTATAGTAAGCGAACCGCTTAATACTCCGCTTATATTGCTGTACCCTACTCCCATAGTAGCTGGTGCAAAATAACCAACTACACCTACTACAATAGCGCCGATTGCTGGCCACCACATCCAGTTAATGGGTAGTTTTTCAAAACCATCTTCAATAGCATAGACAAGCTTGGTAACACCTACAGAAAACACGCCAACTAATGCACCTATAAACACATACACCACTAACTGCAATATACCGGGCGCAGGAACGAATGGCATGGTGAACATGGGGAGGTAACCAAAGAACAGTATATGCATGGCAGCCCCTGTAATACAAGCCAATGCCACAGGTATGATAGAACGGGGAGAGAATTCAAAAAGTAAAAGCTCAATGGCAAGTGCAATGGCAGCTACCGGGCTACCGAAAATGGCAGCCATACCGGCTGTTGCCCCGGCGGTGAGTAGTATCTTTCTTTCGTAAGCAGTTATCTTTAGTATCTGCCCTATAAGCGAACCGAAG
>JABDGY010000091.1:1515-4185 GCA_013285805.1 Bacteroidota bacterium
GGCTCCTCCAGCTGCAATGATCGGGCCCTCTGCGCCAAATGGTCCACCAGTGCCTATTGATATAGCGGCAGAAAGTGGTTTTAATAAAGTAACAATAGGCTTTATTTTACTGTCGTTCGTCAGCACCTGCTCCATAGCTTCGGGTATACCATGGCCGCGAATAGCTTTAGAACCATATCGCGCCATAAAACCAACTAATATTCCCCCAATAACCGGTACGAATATCACCCATATTCCTAAATGATTGCCTACGGGAGAAACGTCACCTCCTTTAATAGTTCCAAAGAAAGCTATACCTGTTACCAGGCTTATAAGCTCGACCATTATCTTGGCAATTACACCGACCAATAAGGCATTAAGGATAGCAAGGAAGCAGATATACAACAACCTTGGAAGGTTGACGATTTGTTTCTCTCTTATGCCCTCAGCTTCAAGCGTTGGGCCAATAGAAATAGACACAGGTATACCCTGGTTAGTCGATGCCGACTCTATCTTCTTTTTCATGGGGTAGAAGATTACGCAGCGAGGGATGGGCGCTGTGTGATTATAAAATTAACTCTAAAACTTACTTATAACTCCGCTGTGCTAAATGCACTGTATCAAATTTCAACTCTTCCTTATGAAGCTCGGCTGGTGTACCTACTCCTTTAAATTCCCAGGCAGCTACATAAGCGAATTTATCGTCATCGCGTTTTGCTTCGCCTTCTTCTGTTTGCGATTCTTCACGGAAGTGCCCGCCGCATGATTCTCTGCGGTTTAACGCATCATCAATCATCAACTCGCCTAATTCCATAAAGTCAGCTACACGGCCCGCTTTTTCAAGGTCGGGGTTAAACTCATCGGCTGTGCCCATTACACGCACATCTTTCCAAAACTCCTCGCGCAATGCCCTGACAGCAGCTTTAGCTTCGGTGAGGCCTTTTTCGTTACGAGCCATTCCGCAATTGTTCCACATTATCTTGCCAAGTTTTTTGTGGAAATGCTCTACCGATGTTTTACCTTTTACTGACAACAATTTCTGTATCTGTTCACGAACACCTTTTTCTGCTTCAACAAATGCGGGGTGGTCGGTAGATATTGCCTTGGTACCAATTTCTTTAGCAAGGTAATCGCCCAACGTATATGGTATTACAAAATAACCATCAGCCAAACCTTGCATAAGCGCGGATGCACCCAGGCGGTTAGCGCCGTGGTCGGAGAAGTTACATTCGCCAAGCGCATACATGCCCGGAACGGTTGTCATCAGGTTATAGTCAACCCAAAGGCCACCCATTGTATAGTGTATAGCAGGATAAATACGCATAGGCACTTTATATGGGTTCTCGCCTGTTATCTTCTCATACATTTCAAACAGGTTGCCGTATTTAGCGCTCACTACATTTTCGCCTAACCTCTTAATAGAATCTGCAAAGTCGAGGTAAGCAGCTTGCTTGGAGGTACCTACTCCATAACCTGCATCGCACCTTTCTTTAATAGCCCTCGATGCCACATCGCGCGGAACAAGGTTACCAAAGGCAGGGTAACGCCTTTCAAGGAAATAATCTCTTTCGTCTTCCGGAATATCTTTCGGGCTACGAGGGTCGTTTTGTTTTTTAGGAACCCATACACGTCCGTCGTTACGCAGCGATTCCGACATAAGCGTAAGCTTCGACTGGTGGTCGCCAGAAATAGGAATACATGTAGGGTGAATTTGTGTAAAGCAAGGGTTGCCGAAGAAAGCGCCTTTCTTATATGCTTTCCAGCTAGCAGTTACATTCGAGCCCATTGCATTGGTAGAGAGATAGAACACGTTACCATATCCACCCGATGCCAGCAATACTGAATGGCCAAAGTGCCTTTCAATTTCGCCGGTAATTAGGTTACGAGCTATAATACCACGTGCTTTACCATCTATTACAACCACGTCTAACATTTCGTGGCGGTTATACATCTTCACCTGCTTCCTGGCAATCTGCCTGTTCAATGCGCTATATGCGCCCAATAAAAGCTGCTACCCTGTTTGTCCGCGTGCGTAAAATGTACGCGACACCTGCACACCGCCAAAAGAGCGGGTGTCGAGCAATCCTCCATATTCACGTGCAAAGGGAACACCCTGTGCAACACATTGGTCAATAATATTAGCGCTTACTTCCGCTAAACGGTAAACGTTAGCCTCACGTGCGCGGAAGTCGCCTCCTTTAATAGTATCGTAAAACAAACGGAAAGTGCTGTCGCCGTCGTTGGCATAATTCTTAGCCGCGTTAATACCGCCCTGTGCTGCTATACTGTGTGCACGACGGGGACTGTCCTGAAAACAAAATACTTTTACTGTGTATCCCAATTCGGCTAATGATGCCGCTGCTGAAGCGCCTGCAAGTCCTGAACCCACTACAATAACTTCAAGGTGACGTTTGTTTGCAGGGTTAACAAGCTTAACCGTCGAACGGTATTGTGTCCACTTGTCTGCCAGTTCGCCCGGCGGAATTTTTGAGTCTAAGTTCATAAAGTTAAAAGTTCTTAAAGTTTATAAAGTTTTTATAAGACCTGATAAAATCTTAGATATTTCCTCTGCAAGTCCGAATATCTTTTTAAAACTGCCATCCGATACCTTATTTAGCTCCTTTCCCAAATGCAGCATTGAACGCACCTCTCCACATGAACCCTTGGCTATAAAAAGAAACTGCCTGAATT
>JABDGY010000092.1:0-1086 GCA_013285805.1 Bacteroidota bacterium
CACAGTACACGCCTATACCAGCGACCAGCGCCTTCACGACGCTCCACATAAGGACCTTCGCAGAGCCCGTGCCGCAGCACTTTCTATGGTTCCCACATCTACAGGGGCTGCCAAAGCTATTGCCGAGGTGTTACCTGAACTGAAAGGTAAGCTGACCGGCGATTCTGTGCGTGTTCCAGTGCCAGATGGTTCTTTAACTGATTTTACTTTTATAGTGAAGAAAACGGCTACTGTAGCTGACATTAACGCTGCATTTAAAAAGGCTTCTGAAGGCCCTTTGAAAGGCATACTGGAATACTCTGAAGAGCCTCTTGTTTCAATAGATATAGTGGGGAATACCCATTCATGTATATTCGATTCGGGGCTTACAGCGGTAATAGGAAACCTGGTGAAGATAAGCGGCTGGTACGATAACGAAACCGGTTATTCAAACCGCCTGGCCGACCTGGTTGTACGCATGGGTACTATTTAAACATTAACTGACCTGTAGTTTTTTAGTTCTAGTTTATCGCCGTCGAAAACGGCATAGCTGGTGTAGTTTACCCATTCCCCAAGGTTAATGTACCATGAGTCTGCAATCTGCATTTGCATGGGCAGGTGCCTATGTCCGAATATAAAGTAATCGTAATGCTCTTTTTTCAGGGTCTCTTTTACAAAACGTACAAGGTATTCCTGGTCCTCGCCCTTCCACACATCCTTTTCACCATTTGACAGGCGGCTGCGTTTCGACCAGAAATTAGCAATACCAATGCCCGTATTGGGGTGTATGCGTGCAAACATCCATTGCAAGAAGGGATTTGCAAATACCTTTTTTATGAATTTATATCCTTTATCTCCCGGGCCAAGGCCGTCGCCATGTGCCAGGAAAAATTTCTTTCCGTAAAACTCTTTAACCACAGGTTTGCGGTAAATAGTTACTCCAAGTTCATCCTGCAGGTAATCGAACATCCACATATCGTGGTTACCGGTGAATATATATACCGGTATACCTGAATCGCAGAACTCCGCTATTTTGCCAAGCAGGCGGGTAAAGCCTTTGGGGATTGCCTTGCGGTATTCAAACCAGAAATCGAACAGGTCGCCCAT
>JABDGY010000092.1:1143-3983 GCA_013285805.1 Bacteroidota bacterium
TTATCTCGTCCATCCACTGAACTATGAGCTTTTCCCTTTCAAGGCTCTTTTCCTTGTCAGGTACACCAAGGTGAAAATCTGACGCAAAATATATCTTTCCTTTCATAAAATTAAACAGCTCCGTTCTTTATATCATCCACTACTGCAGGGTCGAGCAGGGTAGATGTATCTCCTAAATTAGTTGTGTCGCCTTCTGCAATCTTCCGCAATATACGCCTCATTATTTTACCCGAACGTGTTTTAGGCAAGCCTCTTACCACTTGTATTTTGTCGGGCTTTGCAATGGGCCCTACAAGTTTATTGACGGTTTCAATAATCTCTTGCTTTAAACCTGCAAGGTCATCCCGTTCTTTCGTACATATTACATAGGCATAAATAGCTTGTCCTTTAATGGGGTGAGGATAACCAACTACAGCCGACTCCACTACATCGGGGTGCTCATCAATTGCATCTTCAATATCTGCAGTACCTAACCGGTGCCCCGATACTTTAATCACATCATCCACACGGCCCGTAATGCGGTACATGCCATCTTCATCGCGTTTGCTGCCATCGCCTGTAAAGTAGAGATTATTAAAAGAGGCGAAATAATTCTGCCTGCAGCGTTCATGGTCGCCATAGGTTGTGCGTATTATAGAGGGCCATGGAAATTTAATGCATAGGTTCCCTTCAACAGGATTTCCTTTCTGTTCGCGGCCCTCATGGTCAACTATTACAGGTTGTATGCCCGGTAAAGGGTAAGTTGCAAGACTTGGCTTAGTATCTGTTATTCCGGCAAGAGGGGAAATAAGAATTCCACCTGTCTCTGTTTGC
This sequence comes from Bacteroidota bacterium, assembly GCA_013285805.1. Taxonomy (GTDB): domain Bacteria; phylum Bacteroidota; class Bacteroidia; order JABEUT01; family JABEUT01; genus JABEUT01. Next base: position 1,957 of record JABDGY010000092.1, read on the forward strand.
CACCATGTATCTACAATGGGGCAACGGTTTTTGCCAATATGGCCATGGTACCAGTGCCAGGCTTCTTCGTTAATAGGTTCACCAACGCTGCCTAATACCCGCAATGAATCAAGTTTATAGGGTTCTACGAATTGCAGTCCCGCGGCTTCAAGTGAACGGATGGCCGTAGGAGCGGTATAGAGAATATTTACTTTATGCTTATCAACTACATGCCAGAAACGGCCCGCATCGGGGTAGGTGGGTATGCCTTCAAACATAAGCATGGTGGCGCCTGCAAGTAATGGGCCATAAACAATATAGCTGTGGCCTGTAACCCAGCCAATATCGGCAGTGCACCAGAAAATCTCTCCTTCGTTATATTGAAATACATTGATAAACGAATACCATGTATATACCATGTAGCCTGCTGTGGTATGCACCACTCCCTTAGGTTTGCCGGTTGAACCGGAAGTGTAAAGAATGTAAAGCATATCCTCCGAGTCCATAACCTCGGCCTCTTTAATTAATAAGGCATCGGCCATTTCTTCGTGCCACCATACATCACGGCCCGATTTCATATTTATGGCACCGCCGGTGTGTTTAAGCACTACAATGTTCCGGACGCAAGGGCATTTTTCTACAGCCTCGTCAACTATTTTCTTCAGGTCAATTGCTTTAGCGCCGCGGAAAGCCCCATCAGCCGTTATTACTACTTCACAATTGCAATCGTTAATCCTGTCTGATAGCGATTGTGCCGAAAAGCCTGCAAATACTACTGAATGTATAGCGCCAATACGTGCACATGCCAACATAGCAACCACTGCTTCGGGTACCATAGGCATATAAATACAAACCCTATCGCCTTTTTTTACCCCAAGGTTTTTCAGTACTCCTGCAAAATGGCATACTTCAAGGTAGAGTTCATGGTATGTAATGTGTCTTGTCCTGCCATTAGGGTCGTTAGGCTCCCATATAATTGCCGTTTGCTTACCCCTTTTTTCGAGGTGCCGGTCGAGGCAGTTTTCTGTAATATTCAGTTTACCGTTCAGGAACCATTTTACATCCGGTTTCTTAAAGTCCCATTCCAATACTTTATCCCATTTCTTTTTCCATGAAAAATTCTCAGCAATATCGGACCAGAAATCTTCCGGGGAATCAACGCTGCGCTTATAGTCCTGCTGATATTGTTCAAATGAGGTAATGCGGGCTGCCATAGTTATAGTGTATCTGATTCAAAAATAAGCATTACACAGTTCATAAAGTTTGTAAAGTTCATAAAGTAGAAAGTTCATAAATCATTGCACACATGCCAAAAAGACAAATTCACTTAAAATACTGTATTTCAGGTTATTGATTCCTATTCATTGCACACTGGATTAAGAAATGTGTGTATACTTTTTATCTAAATACAATAGAACGCCGATGACGCAGATTTTATAAGATTTTTGCTGATTTTATCTTAACTAATCATAAGCAATCTGTAGTATCTGCGTGCCATATTTCACTATTTTTCACTATGCTTCACTATATGTCACCGTTTTGGGCATTTTTTATATAAAAACCCTAAGGTGTCAAAATTGCTAAACTATCCAGCAAAAATTTCACCATATTTCACTATGCTTCACTATACTTCACCATTTTGGGCATTTTTATACCCCCCCATACATCAGAGCGAGGAGCGGGAGAAGAGAGTGCGAGGTCAGCCTGAGCTTGCCTGCCCCGATAACTCGTGGGGCGAAGGCCCTTCCTCCTGGCAATAAATGTCATGATTCCGCATAAGGCTTTACCCCAAACTGCATAGATTCACCAGCCTTTGGCAGGGGAATGACACAACGTAAGGCATTACATATATGAATTGAAGCGTGTTCGACACAGCTTCAATTCAATAACTCATTAGCTATGACACATTTGTCATTCCCCCGAGAATTCGGGGGAATCTATTACGCTCATACAACCCGATACCTGTTAGGAAACTAATAACTTGTATTCCCCCTCAGGAGGGGGAAATGAATTTTCCTCCCCACGCGTGGGGAGGTAGGAGGGGATAA
>JABDGY010000093.1 GCA_013285805.1 Bacteroidota bacterium
ATATAGATTTGCAAGAGAAACAAGAAGTGAAATATATGATATCGGACATGACAGGTAAAACGATTATATATGGCGACATTCATGATACTACCAATAAGATTGATGTGAGTAAACTGCCTGCCGGGATATACATAATTACCCTTGTAAAAACGGGTAGTAATGAAGAAGAGTCGGTGAAAATCATTAAGCAGGATTAATAAATGGAGAAGATATATCTCATCGGCGGCCTGGGAGTTGATGAGCGCGTATTTACCAATATACATTTTCGGGACCATGAAAAGTGTGTAATAAAATGGCTCGAACCTTTACCTAATGAGCCATTACCTGATTACTGCAAGCGTCTTTTACCGCAGATAGATTCTGAGAGCCCTGTTATAGCAGGTGTTTCATTTGGTGGAATGGTGTCTAATGAAATTGCAAAACTTATCCCGGTCAAAAAAGTTATTCTTATTTCCAGCATACGCTCTTGGCACGAAATGCCATGGTATTTCAGGTTGTCGGGTAAACTTGGCCTGCATCACATGGTATCTATGAATTGGGTGCGTAAATCAAACCGGTTGCTTCGATGGGTTTTCTGGGTATACGACCCCGTTCACAGAAAGCTGCTGGAAACTATTGCTGGTGAAACCAGCCCCACATTTCTGAAATGGGCTGTTAACGCTTCTGTTAAATGGAGAGGCGAAGAAGGCAGGAATGTCTGGCAGATACACAGCAATAAAGACCGTACCTTCCCCTTGCGCTATATAAAGCACCCTGACGTTGTATTAAAAGGCACGGGTCATTTAATGGTTGTTCAACGGGCAGCCGAAGTGGCTGCCTGTATTGATGATATGCTGCTGAAGCTTAATACGCAGGTATAGCCTTGGTAAGCGATATTGCTGCTTCGTTCTCCCTCACAATTTTTTCAACCAGCATAGAAGCGTTATCAGGATAATTTACCGATATCTTCCACGGTGCGTTTATCCAATTTTCAAGCTGGGTATCAAGTGTAGGGTCTTCCTGGTAAACTACGGGAACGCCCAGTTGCTTTAATGCAGCTCCATTGCAATATTGTTCATACTGCATGGTTATAGGTATACAGAATAATCTCTTACCCAGATAAAGGGTTTCAGCCGGTGTTTCAAAACCCGCGCCTGTAAGCAATCCTGTACAACTAGCCACGCTCTTCAGGAAATCGTCGTTATTGGCAGGGAAGAAAGTAACATTTTCACGGGTGTATTTTTGTTTTGCACGAATAGAAAATACTTCCCAGCGGATATCTTTTATTTTGTTCAGTTTTTTGAAAACTTCTTCATCACCGAAAGAAGAAAGATAAACTGTGTAATGGCCTTCGTCGGTAACATGAAGCCTTCTAATCTCTGAGCGGATTATGGGCGTATAAATAAAGTCATCATACCTTTCAAAGTGCAACCCTATAGGGTTCGATTGCTTGATATGGTATTTAAGAATAAAGTTACCAATCATGCTCTTTTTTTCAGGCATAGGCACTTTATTTGAAAGATATGCAGGCTGATGACCGAATGATACAAAGCGCTTGCCTGTTGCCCAAGCAGCCCATGAGCTGATAAATTCGTAGTCGTTTACAATTAAATCGTATTGTTTAATAGGAAAGTGTGAAATGTCTTTTATGACATTGGTAAGTGAAAATTTTCTTAGCGACATAAGAACATCTATTTTACCATCACTGCCGTAGTGATAACTTATTCCCTTTGTCCTGTACTTTACATCGCAAGGTAAGTTAAGGTGAACATTGTCTCCGCTCAGCAATATGTCAACATCGCCATAGCGCTTCAGATAAGGAATAATTTCCCTGGCACGGCTCACATGGCCATTACCGGTTCCCTGGATTGCATACAGAATTTTCATATTTGGATTGTGTTGTTGTGTTGACTTATAACGAAAATCCCTCTTCTTATGGGATAAGGGACGTCGCGAATAATATGTACGCTCTTTGTCTCACGACGCTTTTTCTAAATTGTTTAGTATTGTTTGTAGGGAGACGACCATTTTTTTTTCCATCCCTTGTTTCCAGGTTTGCCCAGGCATCAACACTCGGCTCCATGTCGTCTATGGACCATTCGTATGAGAAGGTATCTACAATTCTGTAAAGACTAGTGTTGAACTTGTTGTCTTTCGCACAAAGAGAAACAACTTCCACTTCCTTACCAATAAATTTTACTGATTTATCCAGCAATTCTCTAGCCTTGTCTATTGTCATAATTTTTAGCAGTTCCTTATTAAATAAGCTCATGCAATTCCCACTTGTAATACTGTATACCTGAATTGCGGGCTATATTATCTTTTCTCATCTTTTTAAGGTTATTTATCCTTCGGATAAATTTTACTTCGAAAGCGATAAAGTAATAAGCCAGTACTATTACCAAACCAACCAGGGGAATATACAATTGAATCATGGTAAAAGATTTTGCTTTTACAAAGTTCACTTACATATATTACGGAAAAGTAAAGTAGTGGTAAACAAATAGTTAAATCTTCCGGGAAGGCCTTTTCTTCTTGTACTCCTGGTAAAGGCCCCTTACAATACCGTCAGATAGCCCTATTTCAGGCACCATTATGTTCTGTATGCCCGCGTTTTTCATTACGGTAAGGAGTATTTTAGAAGCGGGAACTATTACGTCGGCACGGTCGGGGTTAAGCCCTAGAATCTTCACCCTGTCCTTAGGAGAATAGGACTCAATGTTAGCTGAAAGTTGTTTCAGTTTTTTATAGGGCAGGGGCTTGCCTTTTTTCTCCGACATTTTATACAATTTATTTATGTTCCCCCCTGAGCCTATCGCCGTTATTTCACCTTTGCCCTGTGAAACTTTTTTAATCCATTCTTTAAATTCAAGCCAGTAATCCTTGTCAACTTTATCGTAAAGCAAAAGAATAGTGCCAATGTTAAAAGATTTGGATGCTATTGACTTGCCTTTGTAAATCAATGTAAGTTCAGTGCTGCCCCCGCCAATATCAACATACATATAGGTGCCGTTTTTATCAAGCTGTCCGGCAGAATGGTGCGCATAAATTATACTGGCCTCTGTTTTTCCGTCTATAATTCTCACTTCAAGCCCCGCTTCCCTGCGAATACGTTTTATAATTTCATCCCTGTTCTCAGCGGCACGCAGCGCAGCAGTGGCACAAGCGCGGTAGTCAATTATGTCATGTACGCTGATAAGGTGCTTAAAGGCTTTCATGGTATTTATGAGGCGGGTGGCCTTTTGCCTTGTTATGCGTTTTCTAATAAAAGCATCTTCACCCAGCCGGAGAGGGATGCGTATAAGTTCAGCTTTTTTAAAAGAAACAGTGCCCCTGTCTTCAATTACGTTGCAGAACAACAAACGTACTGCATTGGAGCCTATATCTATTGAAGCGAATTTCAATGTTGTTATGTATTAGCGAGGCGGCTTTTAAAGTAGTTGTATGTTTCATTCTGGGCACGTACTTTCTTTTCTCCTTTCGCGGCAAATTTATACATGTTGCTTTGTTTGGCATCAAGAATACGGGCCTTGGTATTGTCTTTTAACTGTATATTTAATACAGCCTTCAGGTCCTGGCGCAATTTAGTATCATAAATGGGCACTGCAATTTCATTTCTCAGGTCCAGGTTGCGATACATCCAGTCTGCCGAACTTATATACATTTTTTCTTCGCCTCCGTTGCAGAAAATAATTACCCGCGCATGTTCAAGGTACTTATCTACAATACTGATAGCCTCAATATTTTCACTTACTCCTTTTATGCCGGGCATTACAGAGCAACTGCCGCGGACTATCATTTTTATTTTTACTCCCGCCTGGCTTGCCTGGTAAAGTTTCTTCACTATTTCCTGGTCCACAATAGAATTAAGTTTCAGAAGCATGTAAGCCTCTTTACCCGCCTTTGCATTTTTTATTTCCCTGTTCATATACTTTAACAACTTTTTGCGC
>JABDGY010000094.1 GCA_013285805.1 Bacteroidota bacterium
GGAAAATAGTTGGGTTTGATACGTTTGAGGGATTTGTAGGCGTTGATGCTACAAAGGACCCTGAATCTAGTAAATCAGGTGACTACGCAGTAACTAAGGATTATAATAAATTTCTTACCGAAGTGCTTTCAATTCATGAATCACTTGCACCCATTGAGCAAATAAAGAAATTCGAACTTGTAAAGGGAGATGCTTCGGTAACATTGCCTAAATACCTGAAAAAACATCAGGAAACTATTATTTCCCTGGCTTATTTTGACATGGATGTGTATAAACCAACGTATGATTGCCTGAAAGCAATAGTTCCGTATTTATCAAAAGGGGCAGTAATTGCGTTTGATGAACTGAACGATGAAACATGGCAAGGCGAGTCAGTAGCATTAAGGGAAGTACTGGGTACAAATAAATTTAAAATACAACATTCAATATTTCGTGCGGCAGCAGGGTATCTTATTTATGAATAAGGCATGTTGCTGATAATAAGATAATTTTCAGGTATGAAAATCCCCTTTTTCAGTTTAAAATACAGTCACGCTGAAATTGAACAGCAGTTAGTTAAGGAGTTTGAGCACGTGCTTGATAGCGGGCACTTTATTCTTGGCGAATGTGTTGAGAAGTTTGAAAAGGAGTATGCGCGATTTTCTGGTATTGGCAATTCAATTGGCGTAGCCAACGGATTAGATGCAATAAAATTGTGCCTTGAATCGCTGAATATTGGGAAAGGTGACGAGGTAATTATTCCGTCAAATACATATATAGCAACGGCTCTGGCCGTTTCACATGCTGGCGCAAAACCGATTTTTGTTGAGCCCGATATAGGCACTTATAATATTGATTCCGGGAAGATTGAAGCGGCCATTTCTTCACGCACAAAAGCTATTCTTCCAGTGCATTTATACGGGCAGTGTTGCGATATGGAGCCTATACTTGAAATTGCACGGAAACATAATTTATACATAGTTGAAGATAATGCTCAGGCCCAAGGTGCAATATATAAGGGAAGGAAAACGGGCAGTTTTGGCGATATTAATGCTACAAGTTTTTACCCGACTAAAAATCTTGGAGCTCTTGGAGACGCAGGTGCAGTTACAACTAATGATGATGGGTTGGCTGATAAGGTAAGGCTACTACGGAATTATGGCTCTGATAAGAAATACTACCATGAAATTAAAGGCTATAATTCAAGGCTCGATGAATTGCAAGCGGCTTTGCTGTTGGTTAAGTTAAAACATTTGGATAATTGGAATAAAGAACGGCGAGGTATTGCAGGTTTGTATATACAATTATTGAGTAATACGGGCGACGTTATATTACCCGCATCTATTGCTGATGGCGCTCATGTGTATCACCAATATGTAATAAGAACAAAGAAAAGGGATACCTTACAGGAGTTTTTAAACAAAAATGGTATAGGTACAATGATTCATTACCCGGTTCCTATACATATGCAAAAAGCTTATTCCGGTATCGGATATAAAGAGGGTGATTTACCTATAGCAGAGGAAATAGCTGAAACAGTGTTGAGTTTACCCGTTTATCCGGGCCTTAAAGTCAAAGATATAGAATACATAGTACAAACTATTAAAAGGTTCTTTTAATAAATTGATATGGAGCAACCATTGGTTACTATAGGGGCGATAGGATATAATAATGCTTCTTACGTTATTGAAACCCTTGATAGTATAAAAAATCAAACCTATGGCAATATTGAACTTATCATTACTGATGATTGTTCTACAGACGAAAGTGTGGTAGGAATAATTAAGGAGTGGTTAAAAGATTATGACAAGCCTTATCAGTTTATTATCAATGAGAAAAATAAAGGTGGTGCAGCTGCTTGCAATGCAGCAATACATGCTGCTAAAGGCAAATATATATCCCTGGTAGCTACTGATGATATTCTGATGCCGGATAAAACACGTGTGCAAGTGGAAATTCTTGAAAACGCCGATATTGATGTGGGAGTAGTATACTCCGATGCATATATGATAGATGAAAAAAGCGCTTTAAAAGACGGAATGTTTATACAATTAAAGAATTTAAATGCTCCGCCATCAGGTGATGTTTATGACTCTATTTTGAACGGAGACTTATGGTTTCATGGAGCAGCGGCATTAATTAAAGCTGAATGTTATAAAAAGGTAGGGTTATATGAAGACTGGATACTTTCTGAGGATATTGATATACTTTTAAGGTTATCAAGGCAGTATAAATTCATATTCTCGGAATATGTTTCTGAAAAATATCGGGTAAGAGGTGACAGCCTGACGCGAACAAATACATGGTACGCATCGCAAATCCAGGTATTTGCAAGAAATATACCGTATAGTAAGGTGGCATTATCTCGTATGGATGCAGCAGCAGCCAGTGCATACGTTACTGATGATAAAAAGGCTTTGGATATATTGCCGCAGTATAAGCATCTAAGCATATATATTGAATTCATTTTAATGCTTAAAAAAGCCAGAATCCCAAAGGCTATTTCAAGGGTTCTGCTCTTCTGCTTACGAAAATATCTTCAGGCTTACAGGTTTATTGTCAGTTGAAGCAATTGGACCAGAATATGTCCTTTTTCTTAGTTTCCGTAAGGTTTCCTAACTTTGTAATAATATAAGTACGCCATAAGACATGAAGAACAGGTTTATTATTACATGTTTTATAATCAGTTGTCTTTTTACATTTAGCTCTCCTGCTCAAACTCCTGGTCTGCTTTATGGAATGATGCCTACTGAACCTTTCACTTCTGGAAACGGGCTTGTTTTTAACTATGACCCATTAAGCCGGTCAATTAATATACCACTTACATTTAACCTTACCAATGGTGGTTTTCCTTATGGTAATCTCATTCAAGCGTACAATGCAACACTTTATGGTATGACGTCTATTGGTGGGGGCAACGGGGTGGGTGTTATTTTCAGCCTTAATCCTATTTCAGGCAAAGATTCTACTATATATAGTTTAGATACTATTCAGGGTTTTGCCCCTTATGGAAGTTTAATGCAGGCCAGTGATAGTATGTTATATGGCATGACCAGCAAGGGTGGCACTAATGGATACGGAGTGATTTTTTCTTTTAACCCGGTTACAGCCACTTACCTTGTTCTTCACAATTTTGATAGTGCCGACGGGGCGACGCCTTTAGGAAGCCTTATGCAGGCATCAAATGGACTGTTATATGGCATGACGAATAAGGGTGGCGGTTCCGGAGGTGGAGTTCTATTTTCGTATGACATTAACTTGCATAAGTATGATGTTTTATTGAATTTTAGCTACCCTAATGCAACCAACCCATATGGAAGCCTTATACAGGCATCAAATGGGTTATTATATGGCTTGGCTTACTTGGGTGGAACTGATGATGATGGGGCTATATTCAGTTTTAATACTTTAACAGATACCGATTCTGTAGTCTATAACTTCGATATAACCCATGGGGCCAACCCTTATGGTAGTTTAATGCAAGCCACCGACGGCTATTTATATGGTATGACTGAGTACAGTGAGGGTACTAATGGTAGAGGAGAAGTATTCAGATTTAATACGGTTACGAATACAATTGCGGTACCTGTAATTCTTGAGGATACGCTTCCCCAGTACGGATTCTTTCCGCAGGGCAGCCTTATACAAACGGCGAACGGCTCTTTATATGGGATGACAAAATTGGGAGGGATAAGCAATTTTGGAGTGTTGTTCAGGTATGATACAGGAAAGACAGAAGATACGGTATTGGTTAACCTAACAAATGTCAATGGCATTAGCCCCGAAGGAGACCTGTTGGAGGTTATGACAGCAACGATTACCACAGGCGATAATTTATGTTATGGCGATAGTGCGGGTTGGGCAGCAATACACGTAAGGGGCGGGCATTATCCGTTAACCTATACCTGGAGCAATGGAAATAGCACAGATAGTATAACAGGA
>JABDGY010000095.1 GCA_013285805.1 Bacteroidota bacterium
TAGCCAATGCGCCAATGCTAAGGCAATATTTATCGAACACCGGTTTAAACGAAGCGCCTGCATTGGTTGTTTTCCAAACGCCACCACCCGCAGTACCTACAAATAATGTTTTACCATCCTTATTATATCCGTCAATAGATGTAATACGTCCGCTCATAGTGCCCGGGCCAAGCCAGCGCGCTTCCAATGAACTGAAGGTATACGAGTTGATTTGCTGCGCGTTACAGAGTTGAAAGTTTGTAAAGCAGAAAGTTCCTAAAGTCAATGCTACCATTGAAACTTTATGAACTTTAAAAACTTTAAGAACTGTATTTTTTTTCATGATAGTTAGGTAATGATTATTTGGAAGGTTTAAAAAGTTTCTCGTTTATGTCGCTGTTTACTTTAATTGCCTGGTAGCGTACATTACCAATCTGCATAGGGAAAATGTAACCGTCGGCCGTTTTCTGGTAAACGCTGTAATCGGATGCCGAAGTAATGACCCGGCCACCCATGCTCGATTTTAAGCGCACACGCATTATATAATATGAATCGGGGTCGAAGTAGAATGTTTCAACAAGGCTGTCGTTTATTATTTCCTCCAGCTTATAGGCTTCTGAGCCTTCAATTTCATCGGTACCTTCATAGTTTACTTTATAGCCTTTGGCCTTATAGTTAACCAGGGTTCCTTCCAGGTCGAGCCCGGGCTGGCTGGCGGCAACCATGTTAGCTGTTAAGGGTTCGGCCGACTTTCTTCCGCGTGTAGGGGCATAGCTCCATCCCGAATCGCGCCTTACAATTGTAAAGTTGGTAATTCCGCTTATCGAAGTTTCAGTGCGCATGCATTTGTTACTTACTACCCATTTGCGGGTAGGTATTTTGCGGCCGTTGGCATTAATAATACCTTCCATATATATGTTCTTTATGGAAGCAAGCTTATCGGCCCCGCCCATGGCAGTTACATAATTACTGATAACCTCGTCGGCTGTAAGCTTTTTTTGACGGTGGTTTACAACCGTAAAAGCAAAAGCCACCAATGCTGCTCCTGATACCAGGGTTATGGAGATAATACGTTTCAACCGCTACTTATTGTTTGGTCGGGCTGAAGAGCTTAGGATCCATATCGGTATTAATCTTTACGGTTGTGAATTTTACTTCGCCACCCATATCTCCGCCCTGCGACATGGCAAATACATACCCTTCAGGGGTCTTTTGGTAATCGCTTTTATCGGTATTGCCTTCAATTGTTTTACCATTCACCACTGCTTTTTCGTGAACACGTATTACATAATATGTTTCGGGGTCGAAATAATATGTTTCGGTAAGGCTGTCGCTCAGTACAACTTCAATCTTATAGGCTTCGGTGCCATCAACATCATCTTTACCTTCATAGGTAACTTTATATTTCTTCTCTTTATAATGAAGCAGTGTTCCGCCTTCTCCGTCCAATGCCGATTGTGAGCTTTTTACCTGGTCGGCTGTCATAGGCTCTGCCTGCTTCTGGCCTGCAAAGGGGCTGAAGTTCCAGCCAGAATCGCTACGTATAATAGAGTAGCCCGTCATACCTCCGAAGGTATATTCGGTGCGCATGTCTTTATTCAGCACTATCCATATTTTCAAAGGAATCTTCTGTCCGTTGGCATCAACGCTTCCTTCAAAATAAATATTTTTAATGTTTTCCAGTTTTTTTCTTCCGCCAATAGCGTCGGCATATTTATTAATAATATCGTCTGCTGTTTGGGCTTTAGTGCCAACTGCCGCAAAAGCAAGCGTGGCGAATAAGAGGATGCTTTTTTTCATTGGATTTGTAAGGTTATTAGGCTTCGAAAGTAAATATATGCTTTCAATTGTAAAACAATTTAACATCATTTAACAGGCTAAAGGTTGAACAAAAACTATCTACTTAAAGGTTTTACCTATCACATTTTAATGTTTACCCCACCGGAAATTGCTTTTACCGAAAATGAAATAATGGGAAGCCCCGAAGTGTCTATTTTTGAGGCTTTAAGGGCTTAAAAATGCCTTAAAACACTAATTATCACGATATACTAGTAAAGGATAAGATGAAAGAGGTGATTAATACGATATTAACAATAATTTAACATTTTGTGAGTAAAATAATTTACTGATAATCAATTATTTAGATTGCTAAAAAGGTTAGCAACCGGTTAAAACATGGTATAGGCATAACTTTCGGTAAATAAATAAATATACATTTGGCGGCATTAATTTAATCCCTAACTAAACTAAAACACTAAGTCCTATGAAACAAATCGTACGCTTAGCCACTGTGTTATTAACTATGGTGCTCAGTACTTCCATGTACGGACAAGGCCATACAATAACAGGCACAGTGAAAGACGAAAACGGAAAACCATTACCCTTCCTGGCGGTAACGGTTAAAGGAGAAACGGTTGGAACGTATACTGATACGGCCGGCAAATTTACCCTTACCGTTGATGACAAAGCCAAAACCCTGGTATTAAGTTACCCGGGCCTTAAAACCCAGGAAGTTGCTGTTGCTGACAACCTTACTGTTACAATGGGTTCTGACGCCCTCGGTCTTAATGAACTTGTGGTTACGGCTGTAGGTATAAGCGCAGAAAAGAAAAGTTTAGGCTATGCTGAACAAACTGTTGGCAGCGAACAATTAAATACTACCGGTACCAGCAACGTAATGGGCGAACTGGACGGAAAAGTAGCAGGTTTGCAGGTTATCAGCAGCTCGGGCGATCCGGGAGCAGGAACATATATTAACTTACGCGGACCAACATCATTAACAGGTAATAACCAGCCACTGATAGTTGTGGATGGTATTCCTATTGATAACTCTATTAATAACTACGACCCTACGTTTGCCGGTTTCGGCGCCGGTGGAGCTGCTGGCCAGTTAAATGGCGGAACACAGCCTACCAACCGTGGTTTAGATATTAACCCAAGCGATATAGAATCAATAACAGTATTAAAAGGCCCTGCCGCAACTGCATTATATGGTATTTCTGCTGCAAACGGAGCGCTTATTATTACAACTAAAAAAGGACATAAGAATACTGACGGCTCTGCAGGTGTTGAGTTCAACTCTTCACTTACTTGGAGCAAGGTAAGCCAATTGCCTTCGTACCAGCAAACTTATGCACAAGGTTCATGGGCTGACGATGGGGTTACAACTTTCGGAACAGACCCATCAACAGCTACTTATTATGGACCTACCACAGGAGAGCGTCTTTCATGGGGACCGCCAATAAGCTCTCTTGCTTACAACGGAATTCCTGATGCTTATTACAAACAAGGAGAAATTGTTCCTGCCGGGCCTGGTTTAGCTCCTGCCCAGGCATACAGCCCTTACGATTTTTTCCAGACCGGCGTAGCAAATGATAATAACATTTCATTTTCTGGTGGTAACGATAAATCATCTTTCAGGATGTCGCTTGGTAACTTGTACCAGACTGGTGTTATTCCAACCACCTCTTATAATAAGACAAACATAAGCCTTACCGGAACCACAGCACTCAGCAAAAAGCTGAAAGTTTCTTCTGGTATAAACTATGTAAGGTCCACAAATAATAAAGCCCAGCAAGGTAATAACACCTCGGGTGTAATGTTCCTTGTACGTACTCCGCCAAGTTTCGATAACTCAAACGGCAATGGAAAGAACGCGGTGAATGTTACGAATACATACATGTTGCCAAGTGACTCAGAAAGGGATTACCGTGGTGGAACACCAGGGTATGATAATCCATACTGGTCAGTGAATGAAAACACATTCGTTTCAAACCTTAACCGTGTATTTGGCTTCACCCAGTTAGATTATAACATTAACGACTGGATGACCTTAACATATCGTTTA
>JABDGY010000096.1 GCA_013285805.1 Bacteroidota bacterium
TTTTCGCGTATACACCATATCGCTCACAAATAGATTTAGACGCTTTTTATACCACAAAATCTGAAAGAGAATTTGAACTGGTGTGGGACATACCTTACATATTTAATAGTAAATGGAGATTGCGCGGACATGTTACATACGAGGTTGACCCTGATTACCTGTTTTTCGGAACCACAGAGAAAACATTAAAGCCACTGAGCTATTATCCGGGTAATGATTCTACAAAAGGGATTGTGAATAATGCTTCGTTCAACGATTACAGTAATAACCAGGTTGGAAGCATTGCTAATTACAATACTTTTCAGCAGGAAGAAAAATCAATTGATGTAACCATGGAACGTTCCTGGTTCCAGGGGAAATTTCGGACATTAATAGGATATGAGTTTGCCTCCTATCTTTCTTCTACTCCGTTAAATGCCAACTCACTGTTGGAGCAGCAAGCTGCTGCAGGGCTTGTTACAGGTTTTGGGGCCAGTCAGACAGGTCTGGTGCAGCTGGGTTTAATTTACGATACCCGCGACTTGGAAGATGACCCTTCGAAAGGCTCATTTGCCGAAATAACCAATGAGTTTTCGAATGCTGTTTTCGGTTCAGGGTTTAATTACGACCGTATATTCGTTCATTATAATCATTACCAGCGGCTTTTACCTTCAACGTTCAAAAAAATGGTTTTTGCTTTTCGTTTGGGTATGGGCTACACTACTTCAGGCGCCCCTTTTTATGAATACCTCGACCAATGGACATCGGAAGGCGATATTGACGGGCTGGGAGGCCCGCAAACACTGCGCGGTTATACCGAGGACAGGTTTGCAGCCCCGGTTATGGCCCTTGCCAATGTTGAAATGCGTTGCCGGTTTTTACAAGCCGATTTTATAGAACAGCACCTTTCCTTTTATGCTGTTCCTTTTTTTGATGCCGGCGGCGTGTGGGATGCCTTGTACCGTATAGGGTATTTGAATAACTTACGGTTTTCAGAGGGTCCCGCATTACAAATTACCTGGAACGAAGATACAGTGCTTCGTTTTAATTACGGGTTTTCTCCCGAGGGCTCCCAGTTCTATTTCAGTATAGGACAGATTTTTTAGAACACACATAGAATTTGCAGCTCACCTTTAATTTTTAACCGCTTACTAATTCGCTTGCGCTGTATAATAAATAACACCGCAAGCGGGCAATAGTTTTTTGTTGCTTTGCCCCATGAAGCTACCCCAGTTACTTCAAAAAATAGCCACCACAAGGCTGCACCTGAGCCCACGCAACTTCTTCCTGCTGCTCGCTATTGTTGTGGGCATTGTTGCCGGCCTGGCCGCTGTAGCTCTTAAACAGGCCACCCTGGCGCTCGAGGGCCTGCTTGAAGTGCACCGCAAAGGAGTTAACTATACCCTGCTTATATTTCCTGTAATTGGCATTGTGCTGGCAACCGCTTATACATGGCTTGTGCAGAAAGGTAAACTTGGCAGGGGCATAAGTAATGTAGTAGAAAATATTTACAAGAAATCGAGCTATATGGAAAAAGATAAGATGTACTCGCACATGATTACATCTTCGCTTACGGTTGGTTTCGGTGGTTCTATGGGGTTAGAGGCCCCTATTGTGGTTACCGGTTCAGCTTTTGGTTCAAATATTGCGGCCCTCTTCAACCTCGATTATAAAGAACGCACACTATTGCTTGCCTGTGGCGCCGCGGCGGGTATATCGGGCATCTTTGGCGCCCCAATAGCGGGTGTACTTTTCGCGATTGAAGTGTTACTGGGTGAATTCTCCACGGTAAACTTTGTTCCCTTGCTTATTGCTTCAGCAGTGGCTTCTGTTATATCGCAGGTGTTATACAGTGGCGGACAGATATTTCACATTTTTACACAAGGGTGGGATATGAAAGCCCTGCCCTTTTATATTGCTTTAAGTATTCTTACAGGGTTCTATTCAGTATACATAATGCGGGGAATAGCCTTTTCGGAAAAGATAATAAACCCCAATATGAATCCATATAAAAAGGCTGTTATAGGCGGGCTGGTTTTGGGTGCATTGGTCTTTATATTTCCGCCCATATATGGTGAAGGCTATCATACGGTACAATCGCTATTGAGCACCGATTATACCACCTTATTCAACGGCAGTATATTCTACGATCATCACGACAGCACCGGGATTGTATTATTACTGTTCACATTGGGTATCCTGCTCGTTAAAATTGTGGCCACTCAACTTACCATCAGTTCCGGCGGAAACGGTGGTTTCTTTGCGCCGTCGCTTTTCATGGGTTCTATGGTTGGCTTCTTTTTTGTGTATAGCGTTGACCATTTTAACCTGGGCCGTATAGTGGGAGTAGATAAACTAAACGAGCCCAACTTTATAGCCGTGGCCATGGCCGGTGTTATGAGCGGAGTAATGCATACTCCCCTTACTGCTATATTCCTAATTGCTGAAGTTACAGGCGGTTATACCTTGCTTGTACCGCTTATGATAGTCTCTTCTTTTTCTTTCCTTATTTCAAAATACTTCATGCCCCACTCTATTTACGTGAAGCACTAAGAAGCCAAAATTCTCTCTGCTGTTTTCTTTCCGCTTGCCAACGCTGCCTCAACCGTTCCTGTTCCTTCACCAAAATAAAATGCTTCTCCGGCAAAATACAATGTATCTTCTATAGGTTCTGCCAATGAATTTTTTACATTGGCTATATCTACAGTGGTAAATGTGTAAGCACCGCGGGTAAAAGGGTTTTCAACCCAATCTGCAACTTTTGATGCCGTAAGTTGTTGTTGCAACATTTCAATATCAGTGTCGAAGATGGAGGCGAGCGAAGCCAGGGCTGCATTAACTACTTCTTCTTCACGTTGCCCTTTGAACTTAGCTGTACCCGGGCCGCCAATCCACCCTGTCAGCAAGCTGGTATCATTCGGGGCTTGTGTCCACCATGTAGGCACAGGAGCGCCTGAAACTATAAACCCAAGCGATTTTATTTCCTTACCGAATTTCTTACTAAAATCATCTTCTTTCCAGAAAGCTTTTTTGAATTGCAGGAAAACTTTCATGGCATTGCCATAACCAATGGCCTTAAAGTCCTTCATCTTCCCCGGAATTGCAGGTACAAAATTTATGGCGCCTTCACTGCCCGCATCGGCAAGCAACACACCTGCAGGAATAGTTACAATTACCTTTTCAGCATCGAATAATTTATTGTTTGTAGTAACTGTAACATTGCCCCTGCTCCACTTTATTTGCTTAACAACAGTTGATGTATATATTTCCCCTCCTGCTTTTTTACATTCGTTTGCCATGTAGTCTATCATCTTGCCATAACCACCTTCAATCCTGTATTGGGCCGAGTCATCCATATCAAGCCATTCGCTTCGGAATGTAAAAGTGCTGGCGCGGCTGGTGTCGGCTGCATCGTAACCTTGCACAAAACCTTTTACAAATGCTTTTGTCTCCGCATATTTATCTTCACCTAAGTAGTTGCTTAAAAATTCATCTATCGCAATATCTTCCTTTAATTCTGTCAATGCTTTTTCCAGCACGTTCCAATCCCTTAGCATGCCAAAGCCGCGGTTAAGTTTACCTCCGTTAGCATTCCAGAACGAGCCACCACTTTCCGAATACGGGATATTTGCTTCTTTCAATAATTCTATGGTAACAGGTAAATCGCCATGAATAAATTCAGCACCCATTTCAATAGGAACAGAAAAAGATGTACCGGTAATGGTGTGTATGCGTCCGCCTAACCTATCCTGTGCCTCCAAT
>JABDGY010000097.1 GCA_013285805.1 Bacteroidota bacterium
TTACATTTGTTTGCAGATATAAATCATTATGAGAAAATCTACTCTTCTTACGTTTATACTTTGTCTTTTACTTTCATTGGCTCTTAAAGCGCAAAGCTATACTATAAGCACTTTTGCAGGTAACGGAACATATGGATATACAGGCGATGGAGGGCCCGCTACTGCAGCGGAAATAGAGGGTAATGATGGCCTTGCTGTAGACAAAGCAGGTAATGTTTATATCAGCGACTACTATGCTAATTGCATACGTAAAGTAGACACTTCAGGAATTATTACCACTATTGCAGGAAATGGAACTGGTGGATTTACCGGTGACGGGGGCCCCGCTTCTGCAGCAGAGTTAAATAATCCGATTGGCCTGGCTTTTGATACCGCGGGTAATTTGTTTATAGTAGATGCAGGGAACTTTCGGATAAGAAAAGTAAATAGCTTAGGAATTATCAGCACCATAGCCGGTAACGGTATATCGGGAAACAGCGGTGATGGCGGTCCAGCCACAGCGGCGGAATTTTTTTCACCGGAAGGAATAGCGGTAGATTTAAAAGGCCTTATTTATGTGGCAGACATTTCAGATTTCAAAGTCAGGAAAATAGATACCAGTGGAATCATCAGCAATTTTGCCGGAACAGGTATACCTGCCTTTAGCGCTGATGGCGGGCAGGCCGACTCTACTGCACTTAACTACCCTGTTGATGTTGCCGCCGATGCTTATGGTAACGTTTTTATTTCCGATTGCCATAGTTCACGCATTCGCAAAGTAAACACCTTGGGCATAATAAGCACATTAGCCAATTTCCCTAATTATACCGGGGGAATATGCCTTGATAAAAAAGGAAATATGTACATCACTGATTTCGATAACCAGGTAAGTGAAATAAATTCAGGAGATACTACCATAGCTATTATTGCCGGAACAGGGGTGGCAGGCTATTCTGGTGACGGAGGACCTGCCACTGCAGCGGAATTGCATGAACCATCGGCCTTGGCTATCGACACTACGGGCAACGTTTATGTGGCCGATTATCGGAACCTTGTTGTGCGAAAATTGAGCCCAGGTCCTTCATCTATAGTCGATATAGCAGCCAACAATCTTCACGCATCCCTCTTTCCTAACCCATCTGTTCAAAATATTTATTTGTCATTTAGCGATTTTAACGAGTCTCCTGTAATTGTAGAATTAGCTGATATTACTGGCAGGGTTGTATTGCGCAAAAATTACAAAGGCAGTGACAGTAAGGACTTACCTATTTACATAGGTGACCTTCCACCGGGTGTATATTTTGCCAATATATTATCTGGCCAAAAGCATTTGCAAACATTGAAGTTTGTAAAGGAATAAGACTCTCCTTTCCCCTTTATTTCGGACAAATAGCCTAAATTTGCAGCCCTTTGTAAAGCAATGTTTAAAGAATACGATATAATAGTAGTAGGTGCCGGCCACGCAGGATGCGAGGCTGCGGCTGCGGCTGCCAATATGGGCTCGTCGGTAATGCTTATTACTATGGACATGACCAAGATAGCGCAGATGTCGTGTAACCCTGCCATGGGTGGCATTGCCAAAGGGCAGATAGTTCGCGAAATTGACGCTCTTGGCGGATATTCAGGCATTGTGAGCGACAGAACTGCTATACAGTTCCGCATGCTTAACCGCTCTAAAGGCCCTGCTATGTGGAGCCCCCGTACCCAAAACGACCGCGCCCTATTCACACTGGAATGGAGAAAACTTCTGGAGAATACCGAGAATGTAGATTTCTTCCAGGACATGGTAAAAGGCCTTATTGTAAAGAATGACAAGGTTTGCGGCGTTGTTACCGGCATGGGATTAGAAATAAAATGCAAAGCCGTTGTACTTACCAATGGTACGTTTTTAAACGGGATAATTCACATTGGTGAAAAGCAATTTGGTGGCGGACGTGTAGGCGAAAAAGCGGCTACAGGCATTACCGAACAGTTATTAAAATTAGGCCTTACAAGCGGCCGCATGAAGACCGGAACACCTCCGCGTATCGATGGCCGCTCAATAGATTATTCGCAACTGGAGGAGCAAAAAGGCGACGAAGAACCGGGAAAATTTTCTTATTCTTCAGTAACCTCTCCCCTATCGAAACAACGCAGTTGCTACCTGGCATATACCAGCGACGAAGTACATGATATTTTAAAAACCGGCTTTGAAAAATCGCCCATGTATTCAGGAAGGATTCAAGGCATAGGTCCAAGATATTGCCCGTCGATTGAAGACAAGATAAATCGCTTTTCCGATAAAGAACACCACCAGCTTTTTGTAGAACCTGAAGGATGGGATACGGTGGAAGTTTACCTCAACGGATTCTCAACTTCACTACCCGAAGATGTGCAATTTAAGGCACTGTCGAAAATAAAGGGTTTTGAGGGGGTAAAGATGTTCCGACCCGGGTATGCAATAGAATATGATTACTTCCCTCCCGATCAGCTGTCTAATACGCTGCAAACGCGTCAAATTGAAAACCTTTATTTTGCTGGACAAATTAATGGAACTACTGGCTACGAAGAAGCTGCTTGTCAGGGACTTATGGCTGGTATAAATGCACATTTAAAGCTCCGGAATGCCAAACCTTTCGTGCTTTCACGGTCCGAGGCATATATCGGGGTACTTATTGATGACCTTATAACCAAAAGTACCGAGGAACCATATCGTATGTTTACCTCAAGGGCCGAGTACAGAATTTTGCTCCGCCAGGATAATGCCGATGTAAGGCTAACCCCTATGAGTTACGAAATTGGTTTAGCAAAAGAAGACCGGTATAAGCGCGTTCAGGAAAAGATAAAGGGTAGGGGAGAAGTAACAAAATATTTCAAAACCGAGAGCCTGAACCCCGAGGAAATTAACCCTGTTTTAAATGAAATCAGCTCGGCTGAAATCGGACAAAAGACCAAGGCATTTTCTATCCTTTCCCGACCGAATGTTTCTATAAAAGATATAGCCAAAGGCTCTGAGAAATTCAACACCTATTTATCGCAATTCGATAGCGAAACAATAGAGCAGGCCGAGATAGAAATGAAGTACGAAGGATATATACAAAAGGAGCAGGAGACAGCCGAAAAGGTGCTCCGCCTGGAAGACCTTATTATCCACGATGCTCTCGACTTCCACAGCCTTAAATCGCTGTCTATGGAGGCCCGGGAAAAGCTTACCAAATTCCGCCCAAAGACGTTGGGACAAGCCTCTCGTATCAGCGGTATAAACCCCTCCGATATTTCCGTTCTTATGGTCCACATAGGACGATAAAACTTAGCCAAATAGGATAGGGGCACAGACCCATTTTATCCTGAAAATTGACTCCATAAACCACCGGGTACAGACCCATTCCCTCCAAAATCCCTAGTATGTTCCACGTGGAACCAAAGGGCAAAATTCTAAAGAATATTCACCCAAACATTCCCAACTGGCAAATCCACTTTAAAAATTTATAATCAGATTTCAAGGAAGGATTTTGCTAAAAATCAAATCCTAAATTAATATATAAACAGGATATATTTCAATATTGTTTCACGTGGAACAATATCCATAATATGAAAATTTAAATAGTGAATCTATGTAATTAGTTTATAGAAATACAAAATAAAAAAAAGAAATTGGATAATAGGTTTCACGTGAAACATTTGCAACATTTTGAATTCAATAATAGATTTTGAATAGGAATTCATATAAAAT
>JABDGY010000098.1:0-110 GCA_013285805.1 Bacteroidota bacterium
GTATTCATTCACGGGGAACTTCACCATTGAGCCACCTCCGTTTGATTTAAAATCGCCCATTTTCTTGTCAAAATCAACATCGGCACTCATGTTCGTGGTTCCGAATGCTA
>JABDGY010000098.1:120-1063 GCA_013285805.1 Bacteroidota bacterium
ATGCTATGTTTGAGTTATCTACTGCCTCCAGGCTGAAGTCTGATGTATCGGCCGTAAATTTATGATCGTAGAATTTGATAACTTTTGACGTCAGGCTGGCTCGCAGAAAGTCTATTTCGCCTCCACCTGTAAGCAGGTCAGGAGTAAGGACTAACAAGCCATGGAAAATGCTTTCGTTTGTATAGCAGAAGAAGGGGTATTTTATGTCGTGTATATACATGTGGTCCAGTTTCGGCATCCAGTGTTCATATACGGTATCGCCCTTAAGTGGAGGGAATTCGGGCTGGGTCTTCTGCTCATTAATTACGAAATTGTTAGCTGTGGCATTCATGGAATCAGGGAAGAAGGTAAAGTCGTTTGACTTTGAAACAGATGTTACATAATTAATAGTTCCATCGCCTTTCAGTCCCTGGTTACTCAATTTCAGCTTGCTGAAAAACTTACCTTTACCTCCGTAAAGTGCAATACCGTCGGCCGGCGCATCATGCACAAAGCCAAGCGAATAGTCAGGCTGCAACCTGAGTGTTTCCCTCATTTCGGGCACTATATCAGCCGAAGCAAATGTACCGTCGAAGTGTAATCCTGCATTGGTAAACCTTCCCAAGCTGTCGATAACAAACGGGTCGAGTTTGAAGTAGAAATTGTCTTTCTTGTAAACACCTTTCTGTATAGTACTCTTATTATAGAATACAAATGAGTTTGTATCACTGGTTAGTATAGGGTACTGGTGAAATGGTTTTATCCCCGATTTATTAGTCGGGTCGTCAAGGGCAATTTCACCGCTTACGTGTTCAAGCGTACTTTTTACAGTTACCAGGTGGGTGTTACCCTGGGCATCTTTGTCAAACGATTCGGCCCGTAACCGTATGGAGGGAAACACTCAGGTTGCAGCCTGACTATTCGCTTGGCTTTGTGCATGATGCGCCGGCCGACGGTATTGCAC
>JABDGY010000098.1:1073-3569 GCA_013285805.1 Bacteroidota bacterium
ATTCGGCCTGTAACTGTATGGAGTCAACATTACTGAATTTGACTTTAAAATCATCGTATTTAAATTCGAAGCGTTTGCCATAAAAATCGAAACGTCCTGCGTGCACATTACCGGCAAATGTGGCATCGCGGTTTTTGTGCAGTACCACCTGTCGGTCCTTCGGGAATATATAAACGTTTTCAGAATCGCTCACTACCACCACTTTTATACCATTAAGTGTAATATCATTGGTCAGCAGGTCGAATACACCATTGTCTACTCCTCCTCCCGGGTCTTCAGAGTGGTAATCCAGTACATCATAATCTGTCTTACGGGTTTTATCGGTAATAAACCTGGTAAGCCTGTCGCGCAACTGCACCATATCGTTCGGAATGTCATATGAAAGCATTCCCACGGTTGCCAGTTTCATAATCATAGGGCGCATATCATCTGAAGTGGTATGCATATAGGTTGCAATATCAGTAACAGCGAAAGGTTTTCCGCCAACCGATTTGGAATATTGCGCTATGGCCTGTATAACATTAGTCCCGTCCGCCGCGGTGAACTTATCGAAAAGTTCAGGCCGGAAAAAATCGACTGATTCAAAGTCAGCCACACTTTTTGAGGCGCCTTCCAGCATCCGTAGTTCCATTTTGGGTTCATCAACGTTCCACGATAACTCTTCAAAGAACATGTTCACATTGTGGTAGGTGTCAAAATAAGGAGATTGAGAAAGGCCCTGATCGCTCCTGATAAGTGACAGGTGTTTCTTGGCAATGTTATATACAATCTGTATGTCGGGGTGATAAATAGAATCGGTATCATTAACATGTATGGCAATAGCTGCGTCATCGGCCATTATTTGGTCCTTGGTTATACTGTATTCAAGTGATGAAGCCACGAGAAAGGGTTTGTTTTTCCTTTTGAATATTAGCTGGGCAGGCTCCTGCGCGGTTCCCGAACCTACAAAACGCCTCCCCCGCATGGAAAATCCTCCGTTGTATGTTACATCAGGGGTAAGGTTTGGTATGGCAAACCTTTTACCATACGATATAAATCGCGGGTAAGTTTCCTTACCTGAGGGTTCAGATAAATTCCGTTCAACAACTTTTCCAAGCAACGGTTTATCGAAATAAGTTTTATTCCAGAATACAACAGAATCGGCCACAAAGCCACCTTGCTTAAAGGTAACATTGTAATTGCTCAATTCGCCATAAACGGAATTAGCGTCAAGCCCTGTTCTTACCCAGTCCACCTTTCCGCCATGGCCAATCCATACTCCCCTTAGCGGGTAGTACACACCATCGGTATTGTATATAACAATCGTGTCATTTCGTTCATTAGAACATTTCAGATTTACTTTACTGAAAACTATTAAGGGCACACTATCGCTTTTAATTGTGAAAGCAGAACTGTTGGTTGCCCAGGAAAGGGTGGCCGATTTGAAAATAGTATTGTTACTGAACATACTTTCGCTCATGGAAAGATATGTGTTCAGGTTTGTGTAGGGCCGCTGTTTCATCAGTTTCTCAAGGGCGGTGGTCCATTGGTCGAACTGTTTCTGTGTAAAGGTACCGTTGACAAAATTGAGCATGCAGGAAAGAAATGTCTGGTAACTGGGGTACACCGGTATTTTACGCGTAAGCATTTCATTTGAAATATTGTAAGTGGCCTGCTTATAATAACTGGTATAGGCAGGGGTTTTCCAGGCTGTGATAAATTTTTTCAGGAAATCCTTAACATCCGCATGCGAGGCAAGGCCTGTTTCCATATAGGTCTGAAGGTCATCAATAAATTT
The DNA here is from genome assembly GCA_013285805.1 of Bacteroidota bacterium. GTDB lineage: Bacteria > Bacteroidota > Bacteroidia > JABEUT01 > JABEUT01 > JABEUT01. Next base: position 2,851 of record JABDGY010000098.1, read on the forward strand.
AATAGAGTCGGGTGTAAACATTTTAATCTTCCCTTCCTGCGCATGTGTAAAATGAAAGCAGGATAAGAATATGACAGGTAAAAAAAACTTCTTAATGAATTTCATTGAGGGAAGGAATGAATAATTTCTACAAACTCTTTTGCTTTAAGCGAAGCGCCGCCAATAAGCCCGCCATCAACATCGGCACATGTAAATAACTCGGCGGCATTCTTTTCATTGCAACTGCCACCATATAATATAGAAGTTTCGGCAGCTATCGTGGCTCCATATGCTTTTGCAACAAGCGAACGGATGTGCTGATGCATTTCCTGCGCCTGGGCCGAAGTAGCTGTAACGCCGGTACCAATGGCCCATACCGGTTCGTAGGCTATTACAACTTTTTGAAAGCTTTCCCATGATAAATGAAACAGGCTGTCTTTAAGCTGGGCTTCAACTATAGTAAAATGTTCATTTGCATTGCGCTTGTCAAGGGTTTCACCTACGCAAAAAATAGGCTGTAACTGGTTCTTTAATACTATATCTGTTTTCTTTTTCAGCTCTTCATGCGTCTCTTTAAAATAACTTCTTCTTTCCGAATGGCCCAGTATTACATAGTTGGCGCCAACCGATTTCACCATGGCCGCTGAAACTTCGCCTGTAAAGGCGCCCGATTCTTCATACGCGCAGTTTTGCGCGGCTACAAAAAGGTTCTTCAAGCCTTTCGTTGTCTCATAAAAATC
>JABDGY010000099.1 GCA_013285805.1 Bacteroidota bacterium
GTCAGGGATATCGTTCACCAAACCTTTTACGGTAAGGCGGCGCAGTTTAACCTGCAGTTTGCCACCCATTTTTACACCTACCGGCGAACCATGTGTTACCACAGGTATTTTAACGGTAAGGGCTTTGGTAGGGCTAGCTTCTAAAAAGTCAACGTGTATTAACGCGTCGCTCACTTTATCGAATTGTGCTTCCTGAACAATAGCCTGGGTTTGTTTTCCGGCTACGTCGATGGTTACAAGGTAAGCATCAGGAGTATAGAGAAGTTTTGCAAATTGTTGTTGGTGAACTGAAAAGAAAACCTGTTCTTTTCCTCCATAAAGTACGCAAGGAACATTCCCGCTTTTACGTAATTCAGTGGCATCCTTTATGCCTGTGTTTTTTCTTGCTGTACCCGTGATTGATAGTGTTTTCATGATTAATTGAAATTTAAAATATAACGAAGTTTAAAATACAAAATGAGAACTTATAGATTCGAAACTGTGGACCTTATGAATAATATCGGAGAATAAAGGAGCCACGCGCAACACCTTTATTTTGCTGCATGTGTTTCTCAATGGCAGTGTATCGGTTACAACCAGTTCCAGCAACCCCGATTTCTCAATATTCTCGCAAGCCTTGCCCGATAATACGGCATGGGTACACATGGCGCGTACACTCTTTGCTCCCATTCCCAGCATCATATCGGCCGCTTTGGTAAGGGTTCCGGCAGTATCTACCAGGTCGTCGAGCAATACTATGTCCTTGCCTTCCACTTCACCAATGGCCGTCATTTTATCAACCACATTGGCACGTGAACGCTGCTTGTAACAGATTACTATATCGGTTTTAAGGTAGTTGGCGTATGCATTGGCGCGCTTAGAACCACCCATATCAGGCGATGCAATGGTAATGTGTGTAGTTTCCATCAGCTTTTGCAGGTAGGGCACAAAAAGGTACGATGCAAAAAGATGGTCAACCGGTATGTTAAAAAAGCCCTGTATCTGGTCGGCATGCAGGTCCATAGTAACCAGGCGGGTAACGCCGGCGGTTACAAGCAGGTCGGCCATAAGTTTAGCGCCTATGGCTGTGCGGGGCTTGTCTTTACGGTCTTGCCTTGCAAAACCAAAATAGGGTATAATAGCTATAATCTGGCTGGCAGACGCCCTCTTGGCGGCATCGGCCATTAAAAGCATCTCAAAGAAGTGATCTATAGGGGGTTGTGTACTTTGTATAAGGCATACTGAGCAACCACGTACTGTTTCCTCTATATAAGGCTCAAACTCCCCGTCGCTAAAGCGAAGGAAGCTCATTTTACCCAAGGGCTGGCCATAGGTATCGGCTATATCGTGTGCCAATGCCTGGTGCGAGTTACCTGAGAAGAATTTTACCGGTGCGCTCATTGTTTTTTTACAAAGGGGTGCAAAGGTAATATTTTCTTTGATTGAAAATACATGATTTGACCTCTTTTTTAACTACCCTCGCAACCTCCACCAAAGCGTTGCAGGCATTGTCATGCTGAGCTTGGCGAAGCATCTGGGCGTGCCCCCTAAAGTGAGGTACCAAACTTTAGGGGTCGGGCTATCCGCTATTACTCCTCGCTACGCTGTGGGGTAGCCGCTTCTATCCCTCACGCGGAACTGCCAAACGTTGCAATTTCATGTACTTTTTTGCACTTTTAGGGGGGTATGGTTTTGGCAATGTATTGGTTTTCATTTTGTTATATTGGCAGTGTTTTGGCAATTTTGCCAGGAGTTTTTTATTACGGGACTGGTAGTTATGGGACAACAAACCCTGCATTTTGGGAGTTTGGTAATACTAATAGCTATAGTGAGGTGGATGGCTTTGAGTTTGGTAATTCACCTTGGCAAGAGGGGCAAACAAGTCATTCAGGTAGCGCATCTAATCAATGCGGCATTACAGTGGATCCAGGAAGTACGGATTTCAGTAATGGGCAACCACATGCTTTTTATCTAATTACAACACCAGATGAAATAGACTGGTTTGTAGATAATTCACTGACAAGATCTGATACTAGATTTTATGTTTCTGCATGGTCAAGTACTCTATTTCCGCCCACACCCTATTATTACAATACGTCAGTACCTTCAAATCCATTTTGGTATACTCCGACAGTTTTTCCTCAACAACCTTGGCAATTGATAGTTGATGACGCTATTCAGCCCTATAATACACCAAATCCGGAATATTTCCCAATAGATTTTCATGTCCAATCGATAAAATATTACGAATATTTCTCCAATGTATGTGGTGGTGGTTTTTATAGCCAAGTTAATGTTGATCAGTCTATGTTAATAGAATCTAGCGGACTACCTGCAAGTGATCCCAATGCAAATACATTTGATGTTTTTGTTGGGGAGACGGTGAACCTAAACGGGCCTATAAATCTTCCATTGTATAAATACCCGGATCAATTACCTTGGTTAGGGCAGTTAAAATTAATTGCCGAAAATAATGTGGTCATTTCTGGCTCAAATACTATAAGTGGTTATTTTGTAGCAGAGGCAAATGGTAATATCTGTAATGGGGATTATAATGGCCCGTCGCCCCTTAATACGTCTGGCAGTCACAAGCCGATTAAGACGCAAAATAATAATACAGGGACTTCAAACACTAATAGGTCTATCGATTCATTGAATTGTTATGTAAAGCAATCGGTTACAAAGGGCGAATTTTACGTTGGGCTTAATAATATAAGTCAAGATGAATTGGGGCAACTTGCAAATGTTACTGTTTATAATATGTTAGGGCAAACTATGTTTACGGGTAATATACAGGTTGAAGAAAATAATGAAATACCCATTGATTTATCAACGAAGGCAAAAGGTGTTTACATAGTAATTATTCGCACTAAGGACCAACTTTTGCATAAGAAAATAGTTCTGCAATAGGTAAATCTCTTAATCAATGATATTATTGGTTTCGATTATTGAGAGATAATATCAAAATCTAATTTTACTATTCTATTATCATTCGTAATATACTTAGGTATAGTAGAGTCTTTAAATATAGCCAATCTCATATTTTCTTTTTCTAAATTACTAATGATAGTGCTATCGGGTATTGAAGAATAAGCTGTCATTCCGGTATAAAACATAAAAGGAACAGTATTAAATCCTTTACAATTAAATACTACATAATTCTTATCTTTAAGCATAGCTGCTGCTGCTTTATAAATCTGGGTGTTCTTCAGGTAAATTTCACGACGAGCCTTCATCCATCCAATATCTGTATGATGCGTTTCAATTTCATTCGGGTCAATGTTTGAATAACCAATAAATAGCACTAACCCCCAAATTAATAAAGTGCTATACCTTCTGACATTAGTTTTTAAATATTCTGTAGCTTCGTTAAATAAATTTCCAAGTACAAGAAAAATAACCGGGCAACTTATAATAGTAAACAGGTCCATTTTTGTTTGTACAATTGCGTAAA
>JABDGY010000100.1 GCA_013285805.1 Bacteroidota bacterium
AGATATATTTTTTCAGGTTATCGGGATAATCTTTCTGGTCATAGTGCGGATAATCGCTTTCGCGCGGCAGCATGCCCATATACTTGTACAGGAACATATAATCGTCGTTGGTCAGCCTGAAACGTTTTGTTGAATCAACCGCCTGCGGGAAAATAATAGAAAGCAGAATATCATTTTCATCTTCAAAAGGCATATAGTTGTAATAAAGAAAATCTTTAGGAGGCAATATTTTGCCTTTATCTTTAAAGCCTTTCCCCAGTTTGGTGTGTTCAGCCACATTAGCCGTCGGCCCTACCATACTGTCAGCCGGTTGCTTGTATATCACGCCAGAATCGTCGGTTAGGAAGACAAAAGGATTGGTGACTCTGTTTGTGATGGTGTCGCACCTGGAACCAAAGCGATGGCTCACAATAGCTCGTGGATAGCCCATTTCATGCAACCTGCGGTTAATATACCCCGGCGACAGAAATTCATAAATGCGATTATATGCTTTATTATCGCTTACCAGCAACATACGTTTTATATACTGAGCAATAGATGGGTAACCGGTTTTTGAAGTAGTATCGCGCGATTCTTTTACCTGGCAGGAACAGGCGCTATCTATATAAAGGCGTGTATCTTTTGTTATGCCTGTCCTTGCATTCAGGCTATCTATTTTTTCAAGCGCTAAGGCTACCATGGGTAGTTTAACAAGGCTTGCAGGGTAGTAATACTTATTGGTTGGCGGATATAGAGAATACTTCTTTAAATGCGGAACATTGTTGGAATCGCGCTTTATTTGAGTATAGATAACCTGTAACCTATACTTAGTAGGGTGCATAAATACCTGGTGGTACTTTACATCAAGCGAATCATCATGGATTATCTGCCGTAAAACATCCTGGGCAAGGCAAAAGTTAGCGGGTAAAATTATAAGCCATATAACCCGCAGCCATTTCATTTTATCCCTTCCGTTCCGCTTTCATAAGATTCTGTACCGAGGAGCCCCAATGGTAACCTAGTGAAAAAGGTAATTTCTTCAATTGCTTAAGGCTATCCGCATTATGATATGCTTTTTGCAAATCTGTCTGGTAGAAACCCCTTGGGAAACTGCTTACCGGCATTATATAGGCGCCATAAAATGCAAGGTTCCAGTCTTTGCCCGGCAGGTATTTATAAGGCATACCGGTATCATCCTGCAATATGGTCTGGCTCTTTTTCAATATAACCGCACGCATGGCAGAGAAGAAAGGGTTATGCAAAAGATATGACGCTGACTTAATGTAGGTGTATGAAACGGGCATAGCATCGAGCCAGGCTGTAACGCCTTTGTTCTTCTGCAATCCACCGTCCGATAAATCGCATTTCAAATACGACATTACTTGTACAGTGCTATCCTTATCATGCTTGAAATAAACTTTTACAAAATCGTTAGAATGTACAGGAACGCTATCCTTCTTCAATTGTACTTCCGTTCCATCTTCATTAATATGGAAATACTTTACGTTCACAATCTGGTAACCGCTTCTTACTAAAAAAATGCTGGCCAGCGGCAAGGTACCATTCACATTATTCTGCTGCAGGTCATTAAGCATATTCTTGGTAATAAAGTAGCTCTTGGTAAGAATGTCAGAGAGTGAAGTATATACTTCTTCGAGATAAGATTCGACATTCTTAATTTTCATTTTATTTAAATAGGGCAAGGCACCGGCCCTTTCCAACCCATATAAATGGTAGCGTTTCGCCTGTGGGAAAAGTACGTTAGCGTGCAAAATATCGGGACCGCTGAACGGATAAAACACATCGAGGTTGGCTTTGTGCTGTTCAGCCAGTTCAGTATTTCCCCAGCTAGCCATAGGGTCGAGCCTTGTAGCTTTATCATGCGCCCATTCCGAATCAAAGGTTTTTGCAAACCTTATCCACACGGTATCTTTTTCAAGTGTGGCAGGCAGTGTGCTGCCCGGCAATTGTTTCATGCCGGCAATGTAGCGGGCAATGTCATTGTATTTGCGGTTAGGTGTAACCGTGTCTAAGGCCTGCTTACTCACAGGCTTTGGCGGAGCAGGCGCTTTTTTCGAAGTATCAACTTTAGGTTGTGGCGGTACAGGTGGCGGAGTTTCCTGTGATTGATTATTACCGCAGGAAATAGCTATGGCTCCCACCATTACGGGGATAAAAGAATAAAATAACGTTTTCACAATTTTATACATCATTATTTAGTTGGTTTCTTAATAAAGTATATCACACTTCCGGCAAGAATGGTAGCAAGGCCCAACAGCGATTGCTTCCAATTCACACTCATAGTGAAATATATTGTCCAAGCGCTCAAAATTAAGAAAATAGCAGGAGTAACAGGATACCCGAATGTTTTATATCCTGCCGATACAATAGTACCCTTAGCCCGCATTACAAAAAGGCCAAGCACCGTAAGGAAAGTCATAAGGTTAAGCGTAAAGCCAATGTAAAGCATTACATCGCTAAAGGTTGATGTAGCAACCAGCAAAATAGCGATAGCGCCCTGTATAATTGTAGCGTTTACAGGTATTCCGCTTTTGTTTTTAATAGCAAGAAAGCCTATCTGCTTCATATCCTCACCCATAACCTGCGCCACACGGGGGCCTATAAATACCATTGAGCTTACGGTTGAAATAAGGGTTAGTGCAATCATTATGGCCATAATGTTTGCCCCATTTGTTCCGAAAATATGCAGGGCCGATACATAACCTACCTCCAACTGCCCTTTTAACTCATCAATGGGAGCGGTATACAGAAAAACATAGTTAACCAGTACATACAGTACGGTTACAATAATAGTTCCATAGAGCAGCGACTTGGGAATATTCACCCGCGGGTTTTCAATATCATTGGCAACATAAGCCGAGGCGTTCCAGCCCGAATAAGCATAATAGATATAGTTCAGTGAAACAGCAAATGCCGGGCTGAAAATAGCTGTCCAGCTTTGTTCTTTTACAGGGTTGGTTTGCGGCAAAACCGATACGTGCTGAGAAGTAGCCAATATAAAACCGGCAACCACGAAAAAAAGAATAAGTATTACCTTTATTATGGTAGATAAATCCTGGAAAAAGGCGCTTCGTTTAATAGTAAAAGAATGTACCGCAGTAATTACAATTACCGTTACGCATGCCAGCCAAACAGGGTTTACAGCAGGGAACACCTTATTAATATAGTTACCCAAGGCAATGGCAGCCAGTGCTACCGGCGCGGCAAAACCTACAGTAACCGATACCCAGCCCGATAAAAATCCCAATAAAGGATGGAATATGGTAGAAAGATAGTGATACTCGCCACCGGAGCGAGGCATGGCCGATGCCAGTTCGCCATACTATAAGGCGCCGCATAGGGCAATTATACCCCCTAAAACCCATAAAAGCATAATGGCAAAGCCCGATTGCACCCCTATTAACT
>JABDGY010000101.1 GCA_013285805.1 Bacteroidota bacterium
CCGAATTTAAAGGCAGGGCCGGGGGTTGTAGGCAATAATATAAGGTCGTAATTCTTTAAAATATCATCGGTTTGTTCTGAAAATAAGCGCCTTACCTTCTGTCCACGAGAATAGTAAGCATCGTAAAAACCAGCACTCAGCACAAAGGTCCCCAACATAATACGCCTCTGAACCTCTTTGCCAAAGCCTTCTGAGCGCGATTTCTTATAAGTTGATTCCAAATCAGTTGCATTGGGGCTACGGTAACCATAGTTAATGCCATTGAAACGTGAAAGATTGGAAGATGCTTCAGCGGTAGTTAGTACATAATAGGTAGGGACTGCATAATCTGTTAACGGGAAAGAAGCAGGTTCCACTACATGGCCCTGTTTCTTTAAGTCGGCTATCAGCTTTTCAATATTCTTGCGTATTTCAGGGTCAAGGCCGGTATGCTCCACACAGTCTTTCAGGTAAGCTATGCGCAATTTTTTAGTGTCTACTTTTTTAATTTCAGTGGAGTAGGCTTGAACAGGCTTATCAGATAGCGTGCTGTCGTATTCATCTTTGCCTGCCATAACTTCAAGCAATATTGCAGCATCCTCTACAGTATGTGTCAATGGTCCAATCTGGTCGAAGGAAGAAGCATAGGCAATAAGTCCGTAACGCGATATTCTTCCATAAGTAGGCTTGAATCCCACCACACCACAAAAAGATGCAGGCTGGCGGATAGAACCACCCGTATCGCTACCTAATGCTGCAAGGCACATACCTGCAGCCACTGCAGCAGTTGAGCCCCCCGATGAACCACCTGGCACGCGTGTATTGTCATGTGGATTTAATACTTTTCCGAAAGCTGATTTTTCATTTGAACTGCCCATAGCGAACTCATCGCAATTGCAACGGCCAATGATTATAGCATCTTCAGCTAACAATCGTTCTACTGCAGTAGCGCTGTAAAGCGATTCAAAACCCTCTAATATTTTCGATGCTACAGATACTTTATGTCCTTTATAACAAATGTTATCCTTAATGCCAATCACCATTCCCGCAAGCTTTCCGGCTTTCCCTTGCTTTATTTTTTCATCAATGGCTTTTGCACGGACAAGCGCTTCATCGCCCCACACTTCCAGGAAAGCATTAAGGTGCTTATTCTTTTCAATATTAGCCAGGTAGCCCTGAACAAGGCTATGGCAGGTTGTTTTACCTACTGAAAGGTCCTTCTTTATTTCTGCAAGGGAACGATACATAGGGCGGCAAATCTAGCTTTTCTTCTCCAACTCGTCAATAGCTTTTGCCATTTTATGGTCCTTCTCTGTTACAATATCGCCTGCATCATGCGTGTATAAGCGTATTTCCAAATCGCTGTACGTATTTATCCATTCCGGGTGATGGTCCATTTTCTCGGCTATAAATGCCACACGGGTCATAAATGCAAATGCTTCTGAGAAATTCCTGAACTTGAATTTCTTGCAGAGCTTGTTGTTTTCTTCTTTCCACATAGGGGTTTAAATTAAAAGGGGTTAGGTATTATTTTTTGACTAGCAATTTCTTAAGCAGAACTATTTGTCCTAAGTGATAATGAATATGCTCAATTACCCCGGTAATATTCCTGTAGTAAGTTCCATATTTTTCTTCGCTGAAAGTTTCTGCAAGCTTGCTCTCCGGTAGATTTTCAATCAACTGTGCAAGGGTTTCCGCATCGGTAAAGGTCTTATCTACTAACTTCTTCCAGTCTACCTCTGATTGGATTGGAGGACAATCGAAACAATATTTATCATTAGAATCAAGCGGCCCTCCCTGCAATACTTTCGTGACCGCAACCACATAATAATTCATGTGGAAAACGAGTAAGGCTATTGTATTAAAAGAATCAACCTTAGTAGTAGCCTGTTGCCAGGTAATATCCTTCAGGGTTTCTTTAACGTCTACCCAGGTCCAGTTTTTACCAACGTAAACATCTCTTAATTGCTTTGCTATTTGTGCGCTTAAAGTCATTTCACAACAGGTGAATTACGGAGCCATACGGTAAATTCTCCACTTACCGTTATCAAGCGTATAGGCAATGCGGTCGTGCAGGCGGCTGGTGCGGCCCTGCCAGAATTCAATATGTTCTGGAATAACGCGGTAACCGCCCCAATGTTGCGGAGCAGGTATTTCTTCACTTTCGTATTTTGAAAGAAAGGCCGCATGCTTTTCCTCCAGTTCTTTACGCGTAATAGGCTTGCTTTGCGGCGATACCCATGCCCCTGCCTGGCTTGCCTTAGGGCGAGAATGAAAGTATTCTTTCGATTCCTGCTCGCTTACTTTTTCCACTTCGCCTTCTATGCGTATTTGCCTGTGCAATGCTGTCCAGTAGAATGTCATGCAGGCATGCGGATTTTCTTCCAACTCTTTGCCCTTGCGGCTTTCGTAATTGGTAAAAAACATAAATCCTTTGGTATCCACACCCTTTAAAAGCACCACACGTGCAGAGGGTAACCCACTGCGGGTGGCGGTAGAGAGCACAAATGAATTTTGCTCCTGTACCTTTTGTTCCATGGCTACCCCAAACCATTTTTCAAATTGCAATATGGGGTTCTTATCTACATGAGATTCGTCCAGTGTGCCGGCTTCAAATTCCAGATGCTTACTTGCTATATCTTTTTTCCAGTCTGTCATATAAAATGATTACAGTCCAAAATTACGTAAATAACCATGAAAATATCAATAAAAATTAACAATGAGGGGTCTCCGAAACCCTTTATTGACAGGCCATCCATTGTTAATTACAATGAAATACAATAGGGCTTATAAGCTATTGATTATCAACATATTATGTAAAATACTGGAAATCAATTCATTGCATCATTTTTGGGTCACGTGAAAAGAGCCTAGTGTGCACGTGCCTCTTCCCACATCTTTCGAAAATAGCCAGTATCCGATAAATTGAAACAGTAATCGTTCACACCTGGTTCTTTGGCATTACTTCCTGCAATGAGAAAGGTTCTTTTAGTATTATCTTTATTAACCACGTCCACTTTACAGCGGCCCAGAAAAATGCACGGACCAATATCAGGCGCCTTATTCCAGTCCTCAATAAACTTTTGTTGTTGAGTTTCAGTAAGGCTTCTGAAATTCGGATTGCCGTTTATAGACAGTACTATTTAAGAAACAGATGAAGCATCAATGTTTCTTTTAGTACCCGAACAGGAAACAAGTGTTAAGCCAAGCAATAGTATTAAAGAATACTTACAAAGCCCCTTCATCATAGCCTTTCTCACCATGCAGGGCATCATCAAGCCCGGCTTCCTCTTCTTCAGGTTTAACA
>JABDGY010000102.1 GCA_013285805.1 Bacteroidota bacterium
GTTGGTTAGCATTGTTTACAGCTTGGTGTTATTTACAAGCGCAATGGTAAGAATTATGGTGCTAATCAGAGTCAGGGTCGGGGAAATTCTTTCCAGTATTGATGCAGCAGGGCGTATTTGCGGTGTTACATAAATAATATCGCCTTCCTGTAAAACGGTGCTGCCGTCTTTAATTCCATTAATAGTAGATAAGTCTATAAGATAAACTTCCGGTTTATTCGGATTGCCGCGTATTAACTTTATCTGCTTTGCTTTACCTGATTCTGTTATGCCACCTGTAAGTGCCAGGGCTTCAATCAGGGTAGTATTATTGTTTAACAAGGGAATAACTTTGGCTGTGCCGGGGTCACCAGGGAAAACAAATACACGCCTGTTTGTAGCTTTTAAAAGTATATAAGGCTTAATGTAGTATTGGGAATATTTCTGTTCCAGTATCTGTGTGGCTTCCCTGAGCGTCATGCCAAGAAGGTTTACCCAGCCGATAACAGGTAATCGTAATGTGCCATCGCTTTCAACCATATATTCAACACCTGTAGTAATATAACTGAAGTTGTTTCCTGATGATGTGTTACTTTCACCGCTTGACTCCAGTATATTACTCATATCAACCAGCTTGAAACCATCCTGTGAAAACAACCTCATACTGATGAAATCGTTGGGCGATATTTTATAGTCCACTGTCGAGATAGAATCATTAAGTTTATTGAATGCATAATTCCTCGGAGTTTTCAGCATCATGCTGGGGTAAAGTATACTGCAACTTGTGCAGGAAAGCACAATAAAAAGGTATAATAGTTTACGCATAATAAAAAGTAGGTTGTTCTTAAAGAACAAAAATACTAAAATTCACGATGCCTAAAGATGTTTTCCTTCAAGGAGTTTGAGGTATAAAGTACGCATATTTTTAACCAGGGCGGAATAGTGAAAACGCTCCATTACAAAACCTTTTCCTTTTTCCGACATTTTAGCCCTCAAAGTACTGTCATTACATAACTTTACAAGGTTTTCAGTATAGGCATTCACATCGTTTACAGCTGATAAAAGCGCAGTTTCACCCGGCATAACCACGTTTTCTATACCTCCTACCTGCGTTGAAACAATAGGTTTACCGGCAGCCTGGGCTTCTATAAGGCTAACAGGTGTACCCTCGTTAAGTGAAGAAAGGGCAACAATATCCATTCCTGCATTGGCTACATCAGCTTCTTTAATCCACGAGGTGAAAAACACGTCGAAATCGGGGTGTAAACCATGCCGGCTGGTATAGGAAAGGCCAATTTCTTTGCAGTAATTCATTAGTTCTTCTTTCAATTCACCATCGCCAATAATGAAGGCCTTTATTTTAACTTTTGTTTGGGCTTTTGCCTGATGAAATGCTTTTAAAAATAGCTTGTGGTTTTTAACAGGTACCAGCCTGCCGATTATCCCAATGGCAATCTCATTATCGGCTATGCAATATTGCACCCTGAATTGTTTGCGCTTAACTTCTTTGTTAGTCCAGAACCGTTCGAGGTCAAAGCCAAGGGGAACGATATGAAACTTATTGGGCGATGCTATGTGATGAATGTCAGCCAGCTCATGCTTTTGCTTTTCGCTTATGGCTACCAAAGCAGTCGTTCTTTTGGCAAGGTAGCGTTCAATGTTCTTATAAACTGATGTTTGTACGTTTCCGAAATAGGAATGAAAAACGTGTCCGTGAAAAGTGTGAAGCGTAATAGGCACATTACAAGAGAATGCAGCCATGCGCCCCAGTGCGCCCGACTTTGCAGCATGTGTATGTACAATATGTGGATTGAATTCCTTAATGAGTTTCTTGATATGGTAATAAGCCTTAATGTCATTCATGGGGTTGATTGACCGCCTCATTTCCGGGATGATAATGGGCTTAAGGCCATTCTGCTCAAGTATAAAATCAGATGCGGCTTCCGATTCTTCTTTCATGCCACCGACAAGCATGGTTTCAAATTCAGGAGCGAGGTAACGGGTAAGGTAGGTTACATTGTAAGTTGGGCCGCCCAGGTTAAAGCGGTTAATGATACGCAATATGCGGTACTTACATTCAGCCATTTGCTATATGCTTTTTATACCAATGCTGGAAAACGATTAGCCCCCAAACCCTTGCCACCGCATCACCCGGGCTATTGGAGTATAGTTGTTGTTTGAGTACTTTTATAGCAGCTACATCAAAAATACCTTGCTGTTCAATGTATGTATCGCTTAGCCAGTTGTTCTCAATAGAATCTCTCAGACCGGTTTTAAACCATTTTAATAATGGCACCTCAAAGCCATGCTTCTTGCGGGTAAGTACCTCTTGCGGCAACATAGGCGCAATGGCCTCACGCAGTATCTTCTTCTGGTTATCGGCGGTAATTTTGTATTCTGTGGGGAGAGAGAATAAGAAATTAACCAACCTGTAATCGAGCAGGGGGACGCGCACCTCCAGGCTATTGGCCATGCTCATGCTGTCCGTCTTAACCAGCATATCGTTTTGCAGGACGAGCTTAACATCAGTATAAAGTAGGGAATTGAAATCGTCGTTGATGGACTTTAACGTCTCTTGCTTTCTTCTGTCTGTTTCTCTCGCACTGTTGCTGTTTCTAAGCAGTTGTGCTGCCTCCGTCTCTCTTGCTATCGATGCCCATCTCCAGTAACGTTCCTGTGGGCTCATCTTAGCGCCTTCAGCAAAACGGATGCCTTGGCGAGCTATGTTACCCAGTTTGCTGTTACGCGATTGAGGCATCATCTTCAAAAAGGGAAGAGCCGCCATTGTCGTGGCTTTTAAGTAACCCGAGTGTTTCAGCTTGTATTCGGCACGATGCTTGTTGTAGCCCGCCATAAGTTCATCGCCTCCATCGCCCGATAGTGCGACCGTAACATGCTCCCTCGTTTTACGCGACAGTATATGCATAGGTATGGCCGATGAATCGCCAAAGGGTTCGTCAATAGCATCGAGGACGTTGAAGAGCTCGTTGTACAGGTCGTCGGTGCCAAGCATAAAGCTGTGGTGTTGAGTATTGAGCTTCTTGCTCACGAGTTCAGCATAGCGGCTTTCATCGAATATAGGCTCATCTTTGTAGCCGATGGAGAAAGTCATAAGGCCGGGTTTATGTTTGGCAGCAATGGCAGTAATCGCCGATGAATCTAACCCACCGCTTAAAAATGTGCCCAGCGGAACATCAGATATAAGCCGTTTCTGAACCGCATCATCGAGCAGGTTCAGGTAAGTAGTTTTGGCATCATCGAAACTGAGTATGCTCTTCTGCTCTGGTGGATAAGCCTCTTT
>JABDGY010000103.1 GCA_013285805.1 Bacteroidota bacterium
GCCATGCAGCACCAGTCGCCGGAAGGCATGCAGGCGCAAATGCAGAAATGGGCAAACTGGATGACCGAACTCGGCAAAAAAGGAATAATGGTAGGTGGCGAGCCGTTGCAAATGAGTGGCAAGCAGGTTACAGGAGCCAAAAAAGTAGTTACCGATGGCCCTTTTGCTGAAGCGAAAGAAGTGGTAGGAGGTTACCTTGTTATTAATGCTAAAGATATTAACGAAGCCGTTGAAATATCGAAAGGTTGCCCTATTTTTGATGTGGATGGTATGCTTGAAGTAAGGCCCATTCAGAAAATGGATATGTAAAACATTGGCGACAGAAAGTAACAATGAAGTAAACAAGATAGTCGACCATCTTTTCCGCCACGAAGCGGGAAAGATGGTCGCTGTTTTAACGCGTATTTTCGGTTTTAAAAATATTGAACAGGCCGAAGATATTGTGCAGGATACTATTATACGTGCACTTGAAACCTGGAAATTCGGAAAGTTGCCTGCCAACCCCCAGGCATGGCTTTACCGCACGGCCAAAAACAAAGCCATTGACCTTATTCGCCGCGAGCAGGTAAAGCATAAAATAGATAATGACCTTACTATATTGCTGCGGTCGGAATACACATTATCGGCAGCTATTAACGAGATGTTTAACGAGAACGAAATAAAAGACAGCCAGTTACGCATGATGTTTGCCTGCTGCCATTCATCATTTACCCCTGAAGCACAAATAACCCTGATGCTGAAAACCCTCTGCGGGTTAAGCGTGAAGGAAATCAGCAGCGCTTTCCTGAGTAATGAAGAAACGATAGGTAAAAGACTCTATCGTACCAAAGAAAAAATACGAAGCGAAAATCTTACGCTCGATTATCCCGGTGCCGATGCTATGGTTAGCCGCACCGATACAGTACTTAAAACATTGTACTTGTTATTCAACGAAGGTTATAATTCTTCACATCCTGAAAAACTTATACGGGAAGATTTATGTGAAGAAGCTATGCGCCTTTGTATTCTACTAACAGAAAATCCAAAAACTAATTTAGTCCAGACCAATGCCCTGCTGGCCTTAATGTGTTACCATATTTCGCGCTTCAACACCAGGCTCGACGATAAAGGCTTTATTGTATTGCTGAAGGACCAGGACAGAACCCAATGGAATAAATTTTTGGTCGACCGCGGTAATGTTTATATGGAACGTTCAGCCGAAGGGGGCGTAATACACGATTTTCATATTGAGGCAGCTATTGCATCGGTACACGCTAATGCGGCCAGCTATGAAGATACGAACTGGCAGATGATATTGCAATTGTACGATGCGCTTTTACAGCGGACATATAACCCGGTAGTGGCACTGAACCGCTGCGTTGTAATAGGCGAAATAGAAGGCCCTGAGCAAGCTATTACGCAGCTGGAAGCGATGAAAGGGCTGGAAGGCAACTGCTATTACAATACGGCCTTGGGCGAAATGTATTTGCGTGCGGGAGACAGCGCTAAAGCAAAACAAATTTTTAATAAAGCGTTATCACTTACTTCATCACATGCCGAAACTGAGCTGATTATGCGGAAAATAAAGAGTTGCAATTAAAACATCAAATTGGGTGGTAAAGGTGAATTCGATTTTTCAGGGATAATTTTGAGCGGGAAGAACGGTCCATTTTTCTACCTTGAAAATATACTGCACCCCGTTAATGGAATATGTTACTAATGCTGCGCAACTAAATTCTTTGTGCGGCTTTTTTACTGCCTTTTTGGCGGTATCATTCTGGGCCTTTAATCGTTGTTGCATAAAATCCATGTCATTCCAGGCTTCACCAGCTGTAAGTAAATACTTCACACTGTGGTGCTTGCGGTCAATTTTATGGAAGATTGTATCTTGTTTATCGAAATGAATAGGGTAGAAGTTCCCGCCTACCCATAATGTATCAGGGATAGTAGTGGTATCGGGAATTTCAAGAGAAACATAATAATTAATCCCATGGTGCCCTGCTACTCCGCCCGACCATTCCTGCGATGTGGCGCTAATTAATTTTGTTTTTTGTGCTGATATTGTTAGCGTGAAACACAACAATGTAGCAGCAAGGATTGTTTTCATGAAGCTAAAAGTATGTACAGTAAATGAAGGAATAGTGAAGTATTACTGTCACCCCGAATTTATTTCGGGGTCACATTATACAGTCAAGTCTTTCTGCTATTGTCTGTGACCCTGAAACGAGTTCAGGGTGACGATCACATGCTAATGTTTTAATTAATGGAAATTTCCCCTTTCAGGTAGGTAACCGCTTGCCCGCTTATTTCAACTCTGTCGCCAAGGTCGGTGCATTTTAAAAAGCCGGTGCGTTTTGATACTTGCATGGCGGTAAGTTCTTTCTTTCCCAGTTTTTTAGCCCAATAAGGGGTAAGGGTAATATGTGCCGAACCTGTTACCGAGTCTTCGTTTACCCCATTTTGCGGAGCAAAGAAACGCGATACGAAATCTGTCTTGTTGCCTGGGGCAGTTACTATTACACCACGAGATTCGACAAGCGACATGGCCCTGAAATTAGGTTTCAGTTTCAATATATCATCTTCGTTGTTGTATACAAGCATATAATCGGCCTTACCCTTGTAGCATTCATTCGGGCGCATGTTCAATGCTATAGAAAGCTCGGCAGGGGTCTTTACCAGTTCATATTCGTCGGCAGGAAAATTAAGCGTATAAAAATCGCCAAGGTTTTTTACCGTAAGCAACCCGCTTTTTGAATTGAATTTAATTTCTTTGTCAGTATGCCCTTCATGTTTCATTAATATATGGGCAGCGGCGAGTGTGGCATTGCCGTTCAGTTCCAGTTCAACGGCAGGCGTAAACCAGCGTATATAGTATTCGTTGCCTGTTTTTATGTAAAATGCTGTTGTGGAAAGATTGTTCTCCATGGCAATGTTATGCATGGTTTCATCACTTAGCCAGCTTTCAAGCGGGCATATAGCGGCAGGGTTGCCCGAAAACAATTTATCGGTAAAAGCATCTGCACGGTATATTGTCAGTTTCATTGCGGTTTAAATTTCAATATGCCCGGTTAAATACGTTCTTGCCCTTCCACTTATTTCAATCCGTTCACCCTTATCAACACATTTCAGGTATCCAAGCCGTTTCGATAATTGCGTAGCCGTTAATTCTTTTTTGCCCAATACTTTCGACCAATAGGGGGTAAGGGTTGTATGTGCCGAGCCCGTTACAGGGTCTTCTTCTATAC
>JABDGY010000104.1 GCA_013285805.1 Bacteroidota bacterium
TAAGCAGGTAATAAGTAATCTGCAAGTGGTTTGAAAATAATTCCAGTGCAAGAGCCAATGTGGCAAGCAAGGTTCCTGCCAGGTGTTTGCCTTTGAATGCAAGTATAACCCCGGCGAACACAGGTGCCATAAATGCTATTGCATTAGCCTGTGAATTGTGCCCGGCAGCAATAACAACAAAAAAGAATGAAGCAAAACCAAATGCTAAAGAAAAGGCAATGGATACCCATGAATCTATATCAAGAACTTTGAGCAATATATAATAACCAAGACAGTAAACAAAAACTATACCGGCAGGAAATGGCAACCATTTTACCAATATTATATATATATATTGAACCAGGTTGGCCGCGTAAAAAGTAGATACGTTATACGCCGGCATACCGCAAAAAAGCGAATTGGTCCAGAGAGGTTCAGTATGAAAACGCGCACGGAAGTCAAAAATCTCCTTACTTACCCCAAGATAATGTATAATATCACTTTGCTCAAGTACTTTGCCGCCCAGCGCAGGCAGGAAATAAATTACGGGAACGAGGGCAAATAGCGCTACCGCAATAATATGGGGTAACCAGGCTTTAAGTTTATTCTGCATATGATTAATAAAATAACAAAGATAAAGATACTTTTATTTGGCTAACCCACTCATTACTTCAATAGCTCTTTCAGGGTAATCGGTAATAATTCCGTCAATCCCCATTGCCACATGGTTCCTCATCTCCTCTTTTTCGTTCTCGGTCCATACCAGGGCCTTCATACCCCAATCGTGTATGCGTTTTATCCATTTGGCGGTAGCATACTTGTAATATATACCACAGGTATCGGGTGTGAAATGGAGCGCATTAAGCCGCCTTTTCAAAAAACGCGGGTTCTTTACCAGTATACCTATTTTACAACCCGTATTCTTTGCATGCAATATATTGAGTGGCCTCATGTCGAATGACTGTAAAATAATGCGGTTATTTATATTGAACGGCTCTATTTCTTTCAGAACAAGTTCAACAAATTCTTCAGGCAAAGGATGCAATTCCTCATCGGTTACCCATTTGCTTTTAATCTCGATATTGTATTCTACAGGAGGCAAATTATTCAATCTTATAAACTGCTCTACCTTTTCTATAACTTCACCTAATAAAGGTTTATGGGCAGGTATTTTTTTTTGTTCCGGGAAATCGGCATTACCCAGTTTGCCACAATCATATTGCCTGATGAGGGCATAATTCATTTTATAGAGGCTCTTGCGCCTGAGAAAACTGATTTTAGAATTATTCGGCTTGGTGCATATTTTAGGATTCATCCAGGGCTCATGCGACACAACCACTTTCTTATCCTTCGATATTACCACATCCATTTCAAGCCCGTAAACTCCTAAGCCTGCAGCATAAAGAAATCCATCCAACGTATTTTCCGGATAAACACCTCTTGCCCCTCTATGACCATATATAACTGTATGCATCTCCTCTCTTATTAATTCAAATATAATATTTGTTGTAGATTAAAAAAATTAACTGTAAAATTGCCTCCGTATCTCTCCATAATAAAGCTTGAAAAAATTTCTGCTGATATTCTTTCTTATTTCATCATTTTTCCGTTGCCTTGCAACCGGCAGAGATAGTACCCATGAAAAAAAGATACAGGTAAAGCTGGTACCTGTAGTATCGTACGCACCGGAAACAGGTTTTTTAGCCGGAATAGGCAGTCTATTGACTTTTCAGCTGTGCCCTAAGGATTCTGTAACACGTCATTCACTGGTAGAGGCTTTTGTCGCCTATACCCAGAACTTGCAGGACTATATTTATGTTCCTTATCTGCTTTATACGAAAAACAACAATTATTATTTCGAAGGTGAACTTGACTATTATAATTATAGCTATTACTACTGGGGAATTGGAACAAACAGGGTGCCGGGAGAATTATACGCTATCCACTTCCCCCGCTTATCTCTGAACGCCTACCGTAAGGTATTACCTCATTTTTACGTTGGAGTAAACTATTACTATGAAAATGATAATATAACACAAACGGCCGACAGCGGGGCTTTAAGAACAGGAGAAATACCAGGTAGCAAAGGTTCAATAAATTCAGGGGCAGGTATAGGTTTATTATACGACACCCGCGACAGCATTTATTTTCCGAGGAAAGGATGGTATATCCGGGTTCTTTCCTTTGTCAACTCTCCTTCCTTCGGTTCAACTTACTCGTTTAACAAAATACAGGCTGATGTTTCATGGTACAAAAGGCTTTCGGGCCGTATGGTGCTTGCTACCAATGAACATACACAAATCACCTGGGGCAATGTGCCATTTACCCAACTGGCACTGGTGGGTGGCAGCAGGCAGATGCGAGGGTACTACACAGGTTATTATCGCGATGATGACCTTACCCTGTTGCAGACAGAGGTTCGATTTCATTTAAAAGGCAGGGTTTCTCTGGTGGCTTTTGGTTCGGCTGCTTTAATGGGCAATACCCATGTTTTTCCCGAATACCCTGTTCCTATTTGTGCTGAAGGTGTGGGAGTGCGCTACAATTACAATGTAAAACGCCACATTAATGTGCGTGGTGATATTGGTTACGGAAGTAGTATAGAGTATTACCTTACTGTAATGGAGGCTTTTTAGTAATCCTTCGATTTGTCTTTGCCACCTATCCAATCTTGCATTTGCCGTACCATAGTTCCGCATTCTTCAGAACCGGTAGTATAACACGGGCACATCTTTTCCACAAAATAATAACTACCCTTCGAAAAATTCATACTGTTTTGCCTTATATCCTGATTCGATGCAACAAGGCAATTTGAAGTGGCATAATAAATAAGCGCCTTTTGCG
>JABDGY010000105.1 GCA_013285805.1 Bacteroidota bacterium
GCATCAAAAACTCTGAGTGTTACCTGGGTTGCCACTATGGCGATAAGGACTATATACAGGATACAGCAAAGGTTGACGACAAAGGCAACTTTCAGTTTTCGGGCGATAAAGAATTGCCCGGTGGTATATATTTTATAATGACCAAGACTAAAAATTACTTCCAGTTTATAATAGATAAAGAACAGATGTTTTCCATGTCGGCTGATACCGTTGACTTTATTAAGTCAATGAAGGTAAAAGGTTCAGACGAAAACGCCCTGTTTTATGAGTATTTGAATTATGTAACACAGATGCACGACAAACAGGTTGATTTGGAAAAGCAGGTTAAAGATGGCCCCGATAAAGACGGCGCGAAAGTAAAGCTCGATACACTTAATTCGCAGGTAATGGCCTATAAGAAGGGCTTTATTAAAAAACATTCTGATTTGTTACTTGCTAAAGTATTTAATGCCGCTGAAGAGCCTGTAGTTCCTCCTGCACCCAAGCTTGCCAATGGGAAAACCGATTCTACATTTACATTCAGGTATTACAAGGAGCATTACTTCGACAATGTAGATTTTACCGACGGCAGGTTAGTGCGTTCACCGGTATTCTTCCCTAAGATTAAAGAATATCTTACCCGCCTTACCGTTCAGGACCCAGATTCTATTATAGCCGCAGCAGAATATTTAGTGCAGAAAGCAGGCAAGGACAAGGATATGTTCAAGTTTATTGTGGCCTATATTACCAGTACCTACGAGGCTTCAAACATTATGGGTATGGATGCTGTATTCGTTCACATGGCCAAGAAGTACTATACACCCGACCAGGCATACTGGGTTACCGCAAGCCAGTTAGAGCGCATTAAAGAAAGGGCCGACCAGCTTGACCCGATACTGATTGGTAAACACCCGCCCTCACTGGTGTTGCCCGATAGCAATAACGTAATGCAATCATTCGATTCTATACACGCCAACTTCACCATACTTTATTTCTGGGATTTCGATTGCGGACATTGCCAGAAAGAAACGCCTAAGCTTATCAGGTGGTACGACTCCATAAAAGGAGAAGGCATTGAAGTGTATGCTATTCAAACCAATGAAAGCAGTACAGCTAAATGGAAAGATTACGTAAAGGCCCATAAGCTCGACTGGATTAACGTTATGGATGTGTTCCACACAGGCGGTAACTTCAGGCACGATTATGATGTATTAACTACGCCCATGCTGTACCTGCTAGATGAGAATAAAAAGATAATAGCCAAGAAAATAGATACCGAGGACCTTGATAAAGTTCTTAAGCACTATAAGGACAGGCCCTGGATTAAAAAGCCATAGGTTATTTCTTTACATTTCTAAGTATCTCATCCCATTTACCTTGCTCAATATTAAGGGCTATGCGCTTAAGCCTGCTGGTCGCTCCTTTTTCTAGTTGAATATTACCGCGGCTAATACCAAACTCTTTCGATAGATATTTTATAAGATAGTCGTTTGCCTCCCCGTCAATAGGTTTGGCTTTTATTTTTACAGAGATATTGTTTTCAGCATCCACCGAAATTTCATCCTTGCCCGAGCCGGGCTTTACCTTTATCAGAAGTTTAATCATATTATATTTGTACAACTAATATAACCATTAAACCACATGAGAAGAAGATTTTTATTCTTTACTATAATAGTGGGTGCATTATTAATAAGCGCTTGTAATTTGGTGAGCAAGCAATCAACCAACGCATTGCAAGAAGTACTGAAGTTTACTGGCGGACATGTAAGCCTTAACATGGATTACGGCTATACAACTGAAAATGGCAAAACTAAAACTGCCAAACTGGATGTCAGTAATAGCGACCTTGTTAAACAGTATTCACAGGTACCGGGTATGATAGCTTCCAATGTGGCGTATATTTTTTATAATGCACTCGATAGTGAAAAAAGAACTATTACGAACGTTGATGTTACTATTGAAGTTGATGAACATACAACATCGAGATTCGACTATTCTAGTGAGTTGCTTGATAGTGTTAGCCGCATGACCCCTGAAGTTGATAAGGTGGTTGATTTATTTAAGAAGCAGCATATGATAGTCTCTTCAGTATGTGTATTGATGATACTAGCGTGGTAAGTTTTAACAAAGATACCGCTAAAACTAAATTTGAAGAATTTGATTCAACCCAAGGAAAAATAGAAAAATTTAATACGCTTGGATTTGGTCAAATGAAACTTAAGGGGTATAGGATATTTATTTTTGCTGGTATTCTGAAACGTACTAAACAAAATTCTCAATTTTCGATTGGCATTTTACCAGAGAAGAAGACAAAGTATCTTGCTGGAATACACTTTAGAATATACTAACAGAAAATCAAGTAATATATAATACCCCAAACAGCGCCAAAGAAAAGGGTGGGCTTGGTTATATCCCAGGCTTGTTTCCAGTTACGTTTAATGATGCCGGTATAGAGTATCCACACTATAGCGGCGGCAAACAGAATGATTGATGTATATATTCTGAACATTGCTCAGACAAAGAGTTCCTTTTTCAAATTAAGCCAGCTTAATGCAGAGCCCGATAAAAGACTTTCTGCTGTGGCTTCATCGTAACCCATGCTGCGTATAAGTTCTCCGGGGCTGTCTTCACCTAACGGGAAAGGATAGTCGCTGCCCAATGCAATTCGTTCAGGGCCGAACATGTTTACTATATAATCGAGCATTGCCTTATCGTGCACCAATGAATCGAGATAGAATTTACCTATGTATTCCCTCGGGTTAACCTTATTATCGACAGCAACCAGGTCAGGGCGGCAGTGAAAGCCA
>JABDGY010000106.1 GCA_013285805.1 Bacteroidota bacterium
TTGATAGGGGCAGCCGTTGCATATTACCATTTTCACATGGGTATTGATAATTCAAAGGTTTATGAGTATGCAACCAGCAGTGATAGTAACACTAAACTAAACTTTTACTTTTTTTGTTTTACCAGTGGGGCGCTCATATTAATAGCATCACTGGCCGCGGGTGTATTTTTTACCGTGCGCAAAGCAAAACGCAAAGGCCAGGCAATATGGGATAATACAGCTAAGCGCGTTCTTATTAATCTGTTTATTCCATTGGCAGCGGGTGGGTTGTTCTGCATTGCGTTGCTTTTTAACCGGGTATTAGGGTTAATTGGCCCGGCCACGCTTATATTTTATGGACTGGCGTTAATTAACGCCAGTAAATACACATTGCATGACATACGATACCTGGGCATTTGTGAAATTATATTGGGGCTTATCGCTTCGTGGTTTATGGCATATTCATTATTTTTCTGGGCAATTGGCTTTGGTGTAATGCACATTATTTACGGCACGGTAATGTATTTTAAGTATGAAAAATCAAATTGAAGATTTAAATAAGTCGTTCGAGAGCCGCATACGATTAGGCATTATGTCTATTCTGATGGTAAACGATTGGGTCGATTTTTCTACGCTGAAGGAAATGCTCAACATTACCGACGGCAACCTGGCCAGCCATATACAGGCATTGGAGAAGTTGCAATATGTGGAGGTGAAGAAACAGTTTGTGGGAAAGAAGCCTAATACATCATATGCGGTTACCAGGGTTGGCAAAAAGGCTTTCAATGATCACCTTGACGCACTTGAAAACTTACTTAAAAACAGGAATTAATTTTTTTTACCCATTAACTTTGAATTACAAAGTACTTTTAAATAAATAATCATGAAATATAAAACAGAACAACAAGTAAGGGAAAGAATAAGGAGGCGCATAATTGTGTTTATGGTATGCCTTTGCCTGAGCGGTATTACCGCCTTTCCTCTGAAAATTGAAATTATCACACTAAATAATTTATTGGGCAACTGTTCTTTTACATACCTGAGAGATTGGATTGGGCGGGTATATAACGGTATATGCGCTACCGACAATAACTATCCCTTTATGGCCTATGGTACAGATTGGCTTGCATTTGCACATTTGGTAATTGCTGTTGTTTTCTTTGGCCCACTGAAAGACCCAGTTCGGAATATATGGGTAATACAGTTCGGGCGCATTGCCTGCATTATGGTATTCCCGCTAGCTTTTATTTGTGGAACTATACGTGGTATTCCTTTTGGCTGGCAATTAATCGATTGCTCCTTTGGAGTAGTAGGGTTTTTTCTACTCAATTCTGTTTACCGCGATATATACCAACTGGAATTACATACAACAAATATTAACTTTTAAACCTTAACTCATGAAACGTAATGATTGGATTTTACTGGTAGCTGTTCTTCTATACAGTCTGTTGTTTTATAACCAAACAGCCGGAATCAACTTCTTCATTTTTAGCACAACACTGGTTGTTTTACTTGGCCTGAAAGATAAAACACTATTGGGGAAGAGGAACTGGTTAATGGCAGCAGCAGGTAGTTTGCTATCGGGCATTTGTATTGCATGGCATGGTAACACACTGGGTATTGTAGCGAATATTATTTCGCTCAGTTTGCTTTCAGGGCTAAGTGTCAATACAGGGTCATCGGTAATACTTGCATTGCTGTTTTCAGCATATTCCTATGTATCGTCTCCTGTTTACATGATAATTAATTATGTGGAAAGGAAATCGGATGAACAGAAAACAGTTAAGTCGTCGAGGAAGCTGGTGTTAATACTGGTACCGTTAATAGTGACCATACTATTCTTTTTCATTTACCGCTCTTCAAGCACATTATTCGATGCGCTGGCAAGCAAAATAAACTGGAGTTTTATTTCGTGGAGCTGGATATTGTTTACCATAGGCGGGTTCATATTGCTCTATGGCTTCTTCTACCATCAACGGATTAATGAAATGGCAATGCTCGACGATAAGTTTGTGAGCAATGTAGCTCCAAAACCAGGCAACACTATCTTGTTCTTTGGCAAAGAAATAACACTGGCCGATGAAGATTTCTCTGCCAGGCTTTTATTCATATTACTTAATGCGTTGCTGCTTATTGTTAATGTACTTGATGTCGATTTTATTTTCGGGGGGCAGCATTTGCCATTGGGTGTAACACCCAAGCAATTTGTGCACCAGGGCACCAACATGCTCATTACTTCTATAGTATTTGCCATTGCTATAATCCTTTACTATTTCCGTGGTAACCTTAATTTCTACGAAAAGAATAAAACAATAAAAGTGTTGGCCTGTGTTTGGGTGGCACAAAATGCGCTCATGGTATTTTCTACTGCCTGCAGGAACAATTTATACATTCAGCAGTATGGCCTTACCTATAAACGAATAGGTGTATACATATACCTATTGTTGACATTGGTGGGATTGTTCACAACCCTTATAAAGGTTATTAACGCCAAAAGCAATATGTACCTATTCCGTAAAAATGGTTGGATATTTTATTCCCTCCTCATTGTACTTTCATTTCCAGACTGGGATAGAATTATTTGCGAGTATAATATGGGGTATATAAAGGATGCAGATACCGCTTACCTGCTTTCTTTATCGGATAATGCTATTCCAATAATGCTTCCACTTATTAAAAAAGATTCTTCATCGGAATTTCTGAGCCGTGAACCCTATGACCGTAGTTATTGCGCACGCCTTTATAACATTCTGCAAATGCATAATTATAAAGATATACGTTCGTGGAACTA
>JABDGY010000107.1:0-113 GCA_013285805.1 Bacteroidota bacterium
TTCTTTCAGCCCTTAAAGTGAACGTGAACCTGGAAAGGATTGCGGATATTGCCGATGGTGTTTCACGCATGGTATCGCATTCCAAGGTTCATTTTGATAAGGAAATAATGGAT
>JABDGY010000107.1:123-2612 GCA_013285805.1 Bacteroidota bacterium
ATAAGGTTGAAGCGAAAAAAGCATTCGATACAGTTATTGAAATGTTCAATTGCCTTATTCAGGCGTTTGAAAAGGAAGATACATTACTTGCCCGCGATGTTTTTGTTAAAGACGAAATTGTGGATGAAATAACCACAAAGTCAATTGATATAACTGAAGAGTATTTTAAAAATTCAGAAAATATTACCCAGGTAATACCGCTCATAAGTATTATGAAAATGATAGAGAGAACGGGTGACCATTTAAAGAATATTGCGGAAGAGATAATATTTTATGCTGAGGCAAGGGTGCTTAAGCATGGAGGAAAGGAATCTGAGGCCTAATCATTCGGCTGAAGATAGCTTCTCCACTTTTCTATAACGGCCTGTATATCGGCGGGTAACTCCGATTCAAAAAGCATTTTTTCGCCGCTTACCGGGTGAATAAAGCCAAGTGACTGGGCGTGTAAGGCCTGCCTGGGCATAAGTTCAAAACAGTTTTCTACAAATTGCTTGTACCGGCCCAACGCCTGCCCTTTCAGTATTTTGTTGCCTCCATATACTTCGTCGTTGAAAAGCGGGTGGCCAATGTAGGCCATGTGTACCCTTATCTGGTGTGTTCGGCCGGTTTCAAGCCTGCATTCAATTAAGGTCGCATAACGGAAACGTTCCAGTACTTTATAATGGGTAACAGCATGCCTGCCTTGCGAAGCATCGGGAAAGGCAGCCATTTTTTTGCGGTCGCGCAGGTCGCGGCCAATATTAGCTACCACCGTTCCCTCATCTTCCTGTAGGTTACCCCACACCAATGCCACGTAACGCCTGTGCACATCTTTCTGGTGAAATGCTTTCGATAGCCTGTTAAGTGAAATATCGTTCTTGGCAATTACCAGCAGTCCCGATGTGTTTTTATCAATACGGTGAACAAGGCCCGGGCGCAACCGGCTGAAAGGGTCTTTGTCCGTTTCATTTTTGCTTTCAGGCAGTGAATCAATATGGTACATAAGGGCATTCATAAGCGTGCCTGTGAAATTGCCCACCCCGGGGTGTACCACCATCCCCGGTTCTTTATTTATTATCAGAATATCATTATCCTCATACACAATATTAATGGGTATGTTTTCGGCTATAAGCTCAATTTCGCGTTTGGGGTAGGGGAATACCACACTTATTTCATCGTGCGGCCTTACCTTGTAACTTGCCTTGGTAAGTTTTTTATTGACAAGTACATTTCCGGAGTCTATGGCATGCTGTATACGGGTGCGCGTACCACCCGATATTTTGTACATAAGGAACTTGTCAATCCGAAGCAAATCCTGCCCCGGGTCAACAACAAAATGGAAATGTTCAAACATTTCCTGGTCTTCATCGGGTATTTCAGGTACATCGGCTTCCATAGTAAAGGGGTATAAATAAAAAAGGAGTCCCTTCGGAACTCCCCTTTTATTTCTTGTTAAAAAGGATTACTTCTTTGCGGTATCCTTCTTCATGCTATCCATAGCCATAGCTTTAGCAGCTGAGTCAGCCTTAGCTTTCTGAGCAGCCATCATAGCGGCTTGAGCTTTGTTGGTTGAATCTTGCTTTAAAGAATCAGCTTTTTTCTGAGCCATTTCTTTATCTTTAGCGCTAGGTCCGCAAGCAACGAATGCAAACGCACCGGCAATAGCAATAAGAGTTACTACTTTTTTCATCTTTGTGTTGGTTTGATGGATTAAAATTGGGTGCAAATGTATAATTATTTTCGTTACGCAAACAAAAACGACATTATTTTTCTATAAAACATGGTAAATGAGCTATTTACCTGTTATAACAAACTCGGTACGGCGATTTTTTGCCCTTCCTTCTTCCGTACCATTGCTGGCAACAGGGTTGGCTGCGCCCATGCCCTCAAAGGTTAGCCGGTCGGCTGCTATACCCTCCTGCTGCTGGAGGGCCTGCATCACTGTATATGCCCTGTCCTTTGACAATGCCAGGTTATCTTTATCGCTGCCCACATTATCGGTATACCCCACTATTTTTATTTTAATACCCGGGTTTTCTTTCAAAAACTTTGCAAATTCATCGAGCACGGCCATTGAAACAGGCTCCAGTTCTGCCCGGTTAGTTTTATAATAAATATCGTGCAGCTGGTAGTTTTCGCCAACCTTTATTTCTTTCATCTCAACTTCGGCTTGTACAGGTTTACCTGTAAAGGTATCCTTTTGTGTTATCAGGGTTGAGTTAAATGCCATGCCTTTTTTCTTGTACGTAACCATATAGCTGGCCCCTTCTTGTAATGTAACGGCTGCCGCAAAACGCCCTGTTGTCGTATCGTTCATAACGTTTACAGGTTTTTTTAGTTTTTGTGTCGGTAATGGTTACCTCAGTCCCTGAAGCTATATCGCCATCTTTGGTTTTAGCCTGGCCTGTTATAACCGCTACTTTCTGCGGCCTTGCCGCGCTATACAATGGAAACTGGTATATATCCCATCCGCCCATGCTTTTACCATTGGCCCGCGTGGGGTCGTTAGA
>JABDGY010000107.1:2622-2768 GCA_013285805.1 Bacteroidota bacterium
TGATGCAGGCCCTCCAGCAGCAGGAGGGTATAGCAGCCGACCGGCTAACCTTTGAGGGCATGGGCGCAGCCAACCCTGTTGCCAGCAATGGTACTTACAAAAAAGCCAAGGTCGTCGCCGGCGCTGTTAATAGGGTAGCCAATATT
>JABDGY010000108.1 GCA_013285805.1 Bacteroidota bacterium
ATGGCGGAAAAGATGAACCTTGTAGCAGCTAACAAAATATTGAAGATACTGGAAGAGCCACCCGATAAAACTATTTTCATTTTAATCACCGAAAGCACCCAGCTACCCATTACTATTCTCTCGCGTACACAAATAACCAAGATACCACGCATAGAAGAAGAAGAGATTGCTAAAGCATTGGTGCAGCGTAACGGGCAATCACCTGAAAGGGCTGCTAACATTGCTCGTGCCGCGGAAGGAAACTATAGACTTGCCCAGGTATTACTCACCGAAAATGAAGACGAACAATACCTCTCACAAAAATTCCAGGAGTGGATGCGCATGTGTCTGAGGCTTGACGGCGACAGGCTTTCAGAATGGATAAACGATATTGCTACCATAGGCAGGGAAAAACAAAAACAGCTTCTTGCCTACTCTATAAAAACTATCCGCCAAAGCATTTTGCTCGGCAACTTCCCTATAAGTATATTAGATACCGAAGAAGATTTCCTACGCAAGTTCTCGCCTTATGTGCCATTTGAAAATGGTACCATAATAGTTGATGAGCTTACTAAGGCTTATCATGCGGTTGAGCGTAATGCGCACCCTAAAATATTATTTATGAGTGTATCGCTCAAGATACACAGCCTGCTTGAAAGGCCTGTAGCAGTGAAAGCTTAATAATTATAATTTATAAATGAGTAAAGTACAGTTTAGTTTAATATTTGGTTTGGTTATGCTTGGAGCATGCTCAAGTAACGCCACTCATAACAAAAATATAACCAGTGATTCAACAGCAGTGACTAATGATAAACCTGTAACAGTAGTTGCTCTTAAGGATCTCATTATTGGAACCTGGGCGCGCAAGAAAAAGGATCAACCGGATACACTGGAAATCGGAAAGGGATATATTCATGACAAAGGAGAGGATACACGATTAAAGTACGTGATAAAGGGCGATTCAATTATCCTCCGTGGTGACTCTACAACTATTCTTACTAAAGCAGACATCGTTTACAGAGCTAAAGTTACCATAACTAATGATAGCCTTAAGTTTACAGATAGCAAAGAAATTACTACCCTTATAAAAGTGAAATAACGCTCTTGTTAGAAATTAACGCTCGGCGCCTTGCTTGCCCCTGAATCTGCAGCAAAGTAAGGCCTTTCAGTATAGCCCCATCCACTTGCAAACATATTTTGCGGGAAAGACTTTATATAGGAGTTGTAATCCTGTACTGCAGTATTAAAGTTATCGCGGGCAAATTTTATGCGGTTTTCTGTGCCTTCCAATTGAGCCTGTAAATCGCGGAAATTCTGTGTAGCTTTTATATCCGGGTATTGTTCAACTATTACATTCAGCATGCTGTGTACCGAGCTACCCAATTGGCTTTGGGTCGCCTGGAATTGCTGCAGGTTTTCCTTCGTCATATGGCTGGGATCGATATTTACTGAAGTAGCTTTGGCGCGTGCCTCTACAACTGCTGTAAGTGTAGATTGTTCAAAGTTAGCGCCCCCTTTACCGTGCTCACAAGATTAGGTATAAGGTCTAAACGACGCTGGTAAGCAGACTGAACATCGGCCCAGGTAGATTTAGCGGCTTCATCTTTAGCAACCATACTGTTATGCAAGTTCTTGAACCATACATAACCTATAATAATAAGTCCTAAAAAAACTATAAGGACAATCGTACCTCTTCTCATAATCTGAATTATTTAATACAAATGTAATTGATTTACAGTTTCCCACCATGATACCTATCATAGTGTTTAGCCAAATTAACCAGAGAAATAGATTAAGCTACTTTGAGCCTATTCAAAGCAGAAGAGCGCTGTATTTTCTCCTTCGCATAGCGCTGGGTAACGTGAAACTCTTTTATTTCCTCGTCTCCCGGTACTTCGAACATGGCATCGGTAAGTATAGCCTCGCAAATAGCACGAAGGCCCCTTGCACCTAACTTATATTCAACCGCCTTATCCACTATCAGGTCAAGTACGCCTTTATCAATTGATAGCTTTACATTATCTATGTTGAACAACTTGGTGTATTGTTTTACCAATGCATTTTTAGGCTCGGTAAGTATGCGCTTAAGGCTTTCCCTGCTCAACGGGTTCAGGTATGTAATAACAGGAAGCCTGCCGATAAATTCAGGTATCAAGCCAAAGCTTTTTAAATCTTCCGGCGATATATATTGCAACAGGTTATCGCGGTCAATATCACCCTCATCAGTGCTGGTAGTATAGCCAATTGTATGCGATTGTACGCGCCTTGCTATTTTCTTTTCTATTCCGCTAAATGCACCGCCGCAAATGAACAGTATGTCTTTGGTGTTTACCTGTATCATCTTCTGCTCAGGATGCTTACGCCCGCCTTGCGGAGGAACGTTAACCACTGAACCTTCCAGCATTTTTAATAATGCCTGTTGTACGCCTTCGCCACCCACATCGCGGGTAATAGAGGGGCTGTCGCCTTCCTTGCGCGAAATCTTGTCTATTTCATCAATAAATACAATTCCTTTTTCAGCAGCGGCAACATCGTAGTTTGCAGCCTGCAGTAAACGAACCAGTACGTTTTCCACGTCCTCGCCCACATAGCCCGCTTCTGTAAATGCTGTCGCGTCTGCTATACAGAAAGGCACGTTCAATATTTTAGCTATGGTTTGTGCAAGCAGGGTTTTACCCGTACCTGTTTCGCCCACCAGCAA
Organism: Bacteroidota bacterium; assembly: GCA_013285805.1. Taxonomy (GTDB): domain Bacteria; phylum Bacteroidota; class Bacteroidia; order JABEUT01; family JABEUT01; genus JABEUT01. The sequence continues at coordinate 2,681 of JABDGY010000108.1, forward strand.
TATGTTCGATTTTTCAATCTCCACCCCGTCATCGTCGGCAGCTTTAACAGTATTTTTCTGCAGTATACGCTTATAGT
>JABDGY010000109.1 GCA_013285805.1 Bacteroidota bacterium
TCTTATCTCCAAAAACTCTTTTTGCTTTGCTATGGTCTGAATATGCATTTACCACTTCATTACGTGCCTGCAGGTAACGTATGGGTTCATTCATTCCCATGGCTTTAATGGTAACTTCAGCAAGTTCATTCACCGAATAATCTTTATCAGCGCCAATATTGAACACCTGGTTATATGCCTCTTTAATATTTACCGAGTTGGCTATATGCGGAGCAACATCGCCTATATAACTGAATGCCCTTGTTTGCTTGCCATCGCCGAAAATAGTTAACGGCTTGCCCTGCATTAACTGGTTCATGAATATGCCTACAACGTTACGGTAGCGGTCGCCTATGTTCTGGTATTCGCCATATACATTATGCGGACGGAAAATAACATAGTTCAACCCGAACATTTCATGCGTAGTACGGAGGTCCATCTCAACAGCATACTTTGCCACTCCGTAAGGGTCCTCAGGAACAGGAGGCAGATCTTCTGACATAGGTGGCTTTAACGCACCATAGACAGCTATTGAAGAAGTAAACACAAAGCACTTTACTTTATGCTTCACCGATTCATTAATAAGATTTACACTGCCTATAAGGTTGTTGGTGTAATTGAATCTCTTTATAAAATGACTCAATCCCTCTGCAGCATAAGCCGCAAGATGATACACATAATCGAATTTATACTCTTCAAATAAGCGTGTTACCAGCAAATGGTCGGTTACCGAACCCTGAACAAATGTGGCTTTGGGGTTAATGTTCTCTTTAAAGCCTCCGCTTAAATCATCGAGTACCACAACCTTATGCCCGAGTTTTATTAACTCGTTTACAACATGTGCGCCAATAAATCCGGCTCCTCCCGTAACTAACGATGTACTCATTATTTCCCTAAAAGGATTGCAAAGATAACCGATTGTATCTCATTTATCTATCGCTATTTATTTTCAATAATCTCTTTTCTATGTAATACTCCAAATAAAAGATAGAACAAGGTCATAATGAGTTAAAACTCAGTTATGTATTACCTGTTACTGCCTTGGAATTAAATAATCTTTAAATTCGCCTGAAATTGAAAGTATATGAACAAAGTATATAAAAATGCCGATGAGGCTATTGCCGATATTAAAGATGGCATGACACTTATGCTGGGCGGTTTTGGTTTGTGCGGTATTCCTGAAAACTGTATAGCTGCCCTGCTGAAAAAAGGCGTGAAAGGTTTGACCTGTATATCGAATAACGCAGGTGTTGATGATTTTGGTCTTGGCTTGCTGCTTAAAACACGACAGATAAAAAAGATGATGTCATCATACGTTGGGGAGAATGCTGAATTTGAAAGGCAATTTTTGCAAGGCGAATTGCAGGTTGATTTGGTTCCTCAGGGTACATTGGCAACACGCATAGCTATGGCCGGGCTTGGTATCCCTGCCTTCTTTACCCCTGCCGGTTACGGCACCGAAGTAGCCGAAGGCAAAGAGGTACGTGAGTTTAACGGTAAAAAATATTTAATGGAGATGGCCTTGCATGCTGACTTCTCAATAGTAAAAGCATGGAAGGGTGATACATTGGGTAACCTTTTATTCAGAAAGACAACACGCAATTATAGCGTACCCATGGCCAAAGCGGGTAACATAACCATTGCCGAAGTAGAACATTTGGTACAGCCCGGTGAAATTGACCCCGACTCAGTGCATGTAGCGGGCATTTATGTACACCGCATTTTTGAAGGAAAGAACTACGAGAAACGTATTGAACGTAAAACAATTTTAAGTTAATGAACCATGCTTGATAAAAACGGAATCGCTAAACGCATAGCACAGGAACTAAGAGATGGAATGTATGTTAACCTCGGTATAGGAATTCCTACACTGGTGGCTAATTATATTCCTAAAGGAATGACTATTATCCTTCAATCGGAAAATGGAATATTAGGCACAGGGCCATACCCAAAAGAAAGTGAAGTAGATGCCGACCTTATTAACGCAGGTAAAGAAACAGTAACTGTATTGCCCGGAGCATCTTACTTCGATTCGTTTGAAAGCTTTGGCATGATACGTGCCGGCAAAGTTGACCTGACAGTACTGGGCGCTATGGAAGTAAGCCAGGAAGGCGATATAGCCAACTGGAAAATACCGGGTAAAATGGTAAAGGGTATGGGTGGTGCAATGGACCTTGTAGCATCGGCAAAAAACATTATTGTTGCCATGCAACATACTAACCCTAAAGGTGAATCGAAATTATTACCTAAATGTACACTGCCCCTTACAGGTGTCGGGTGCGTAAAGCGTATTGTAACTGAAATAGCCGTATTGGATGTAACTCCTTTAGGATTTAAATTACTGGAACGCGCACCGGGTGTCAGCGTTGATGAAATTATGGCTAAAACTGCAGGTACGCTTATCGTGGAAGGAGATATTCCGGAGATGAAGATTTAAAATGAAGCGAATTAGCCCTTCACTGCCCAAATGGGTAGATTACTTCACAACACTTGGTTTCGAACGAGTCGATGGGACTTTAACAGACGAAAGTGCCATATGGTTTTTTCTAACCGCATGCTGCCCATTAATTTTCGAATCCTA
>JABDGY010000110.1 GCA_013285805.1 Bacteroidota bacterium
GTGGTTAAATTGGTATTCAAATATAGTAAAATAAATGAAAATAATCAAGCTGAAGGGTAAGATGAGCTGCGCTCACCTCTGGTATGGAATTCAAATTCAAAAAGCCATTAAAAATTCTGTAGTTGCAGAAGCTTCCATAAACCACAAAAAAATATACTTTTGCAGGCCAATTGTTCGGGATGTAGCGCAGCCAGGTTAGCGCACACGCTTGGGGTGCGTGAGGTCGCGAGTTCGAATCTCGCCATCCCGACAAGCTAAAAGCCCTTGAAAAAGGGCTTTTTTGCTTTTCACCAGGGTTATAGTGAGAAACATAAAGTATTGTTAATACTTATTCGGCATTCTTCCTTAGATTTGCAGCCTTTTAGGACGATTACTGCTAACCCCTGGAGAATAAAATTGAAAAGCCGAGATTTTTTTTCGCAGTATATGCGCAAACTATTCACACTAATTCTCTTTGTAAGCCTCTCCGTTGCAGGCATTGCGCAACAATATAAACTTTCGGGGGTAGTTAAAGACGCGGGTACGGGCCAAACCCTTCCGGGCGCGAGCGTTTATATTGATGAATTGCAGCAGGGCGCGGCCACCGATGTTAACGGGGCGTACCATTTACTGGTTGCTGCGGGTACATATCACCTGCGTTTCACATTTCTGAGTTATAAAGATACCGTGCTTGTTGTAAAAGTTAAAAGCGACACTAAAGTCAATATAGGAATGTATTCTACGGTAATTAACGCCAATACAGTGAACGTAGTGGGCGAGAAAGCCAACAATAATGTAATCAGTTCGCAGATGGGTACCATTACCCTGCAGACAAAGGATATAAAGACTATTCCCATATTTTTTGGCGAGCAGGATATATTGAAAGTTATACAGTTGTTACCGGGTGTGCAGAGCGCGGGCGATGCTAATACAGGATTTTATGTGCGTGGAGGCGGGCCCGACGAAAATCTTATACTGATTGACGGCGCCACCGTTTACAATGCGGGGCACCTGCTGGGCTTTTTCTCCATATTCAATTCCGATGCGCTGGATAATGTATCGCTGATTAAAGGTAATATGCCTGCGAACTATGGGGGACGTATATCGTCGGTGCTTGATATTAATACCAAAGAGGGCGATATGACGGGTTACCATGCCAGCGGTGGCATTGGCTTAATTGCATCACATGTAACCATACAGGGGCCTATTAAAAAAGATACTTCAGGCTTTATATTCTCAGTCCGCCGCACCTATATCGATGCCTTTTTACGCCCACCCTTAATTCCCACTTCTTCTCCTTTTGCCGGAACAAGCTATTATTTCTATGATTTAAATGGGCGTGTTAATTACCGTTTTTCGGCAAAGAATCAGCTTTCCATAACAGGCTATTACGGGCAAGATGTATTTAACTTTAGCGATAATTCAGTACAGTTCAGTACTAAAGTGCCTTGGGGCAATGCCATAGCGTCACTTAACTGGAACCATATATTCAGCGATAAGTTATTGATGACTACTACGCTTAACTATACCGATTACAACTTTAAATTCTCAGGCGCGGAAAGCGGTTTCAATTTCTCCCTCTTTTCCGGTATACACGATTATCATGCCAAAATTAATTTCGATTGGCTACCCAATAAAAAGCACCATGTAAAGTTCGGTGTAGAGAATACGGTGCATGTCTTTATCCCAAGCGCCATATCGGCACAGGAGCCCAGTGTTAACTTCAGCACCAGCCAGGTAGTACACCTTTACAGTGATGAGGCCGCTGTTTTTGCAACCGATGAGTATGATATATCGGAAAGGTTTAAAGCGGAAGGCGGGCTGCGTTTTTCTGCCTTCGACCAGTTCGGGCCGTTTACCCGTTACGTGCAGGGCACTAATGGAGTGAATGCCGATACTATTAATTACAAAACGTTGCAAAGTGTGGCTTTTTATTCCGGCCTTGAACCACGCATTTCATTACGTTACCAGCTCGACATTAATTCCTCAATAAAGGCAGGCTACAGCCGCAATTACCAATATATACACCTTGCATCTATAAGCTCCATTTCATTGCCTACCGATATATGGGTACCTTGTACATCATTGATTCCTCCTGCTTACGGCGACCAATATGCAATTGGTTATTACCGCAATTTCAGAGATAATATGTTTGAAACCTCGGTTGAAACGTATTACAAACACATGACCAACCTTATTGAATATAAAGATGGCGTTACTCCTGAAGCCAGCGCCAGCGCCGACCCTGATGAAAATTTTACATTGGGAACAGGGCAAGCCTACGGTGTAGAATTCTTCCTGAAGAAGAGAGTAGGTAAGTTGAATGGGTGGATTGGCTATACCCTTTCATGGACCACGGAGAACTTTCCCGACCTGAACAATGGTCAGACATTTTATGCCAAGTACGACCGCCGCAACGATATTTCGGTAGTAGTAAATTATGAGATGAATAAGAAGTGGACCTTCTCAGGTGTGTTTGTATATGCTACCGGCGAAGCCCTCACCGTGCCCGATGCCTGGTATATTATAGAGGGGTCGCTTGTGGAGGAATATGGCGAAAGGAACGGTT